>DASVLM010000454.1:0-4462 GCA_036384875.1 Noviherbaspirillum sp. | reverse complement strand
AACGGCGTGGCGGCAGGCGTAGTGACGGTGAAGGTCGACCTGAGCCGGCTCGACGAAGGCTGGACGCGCGGACGTTCCAGGGACGAGATCACCGTGGCGGACGCCAACGGCGTGATCTTTCTCAGCTCGCGCGCCGAATGGAAGTACCGCCCCATGCAGCCGCTCTCGCCGGCCGCCATGGCGCAATTGAAGCGAACGCATCAATACGACGCCGTGCTGCGAAAACCGATGTCGATCGAGACGCTGTCACAGCTCGGCGCACATGAACGCCTTGTCGCCATCGTCCAGGCGGCCCGCGACGGCGACGGCGAAGAACAGGCGCACTACCTGCAACGCTCGGGCAGGATAGACGGCTCCGACTGGACCGTGAGCGTGCTGGTGCCCACCGCAGAACTCGATACCCGCGTCACGCGCATCACCATCATCGGCGCCGGCGGGCTTGCCTTCCTCCTGTTGGCCGCGCTGTTCATGTGGCAGTTCAACCACCGCATGCAGGAACGCGAGAAGTCGCGCCGCGCGCTGGAACTCGCGCACGCGGCCCTGGAGCAGAAGCACAGCGAATTGCAGAAGATGACGGAGGAACTGCGCGTCGCATCGATCACCGACCCGCTGACCGGCGCCTACAACCGGCGCTTCTTCTTCGAGGCTGTGAGCAAGCTGGTGAGTGCATCCAACCGTCATCGCTTCGCGCTCTCCATCGTGATCATCGATGTCGATCACTTCAAGCGCATCAACGATTTCTACGGCCATCCTGCCGGCGACGCGGTACTGCGCGAGCTGACCGCGATATGCAAGGAATCGCTGCGCGACGCCGACATCTTCGCCCGTTTCGGCGGCGAGGAATTCGTCATGGCCCTGCCCAACAGCGATGAAGAGACCGCGCGGCTTGTCGCGGAACGGCTGCGCGTGAAGGTGAACAACAGGCTCATCGATATCAAGGGAGAACCGCTGCGCATCACTGTCAGTTGCGGCGCCTCGCAATACCGGCTGCAGGAGGCCGGTATTGACGATACGCTCAAGCGAGCGGACGAAGCGCTTTACGTGGCGAAGAAGAGCGGGCGCAACCAGGTGGTGGTGCGCTGACGCGCTGACGTGCTGTTATCGCGCAAGACAAGAAAAAAGCCCGCGCAGCGCGCAGGCTTGTTGTTGTTGAAGCGGCAGGCCACTTGTGCAGCCGCCTGAGTACTGAGTTATCCAGCAGCTTGCACGGGCTGCAGGCGCGGACGTCCCTTGGCAGTCACTACCGCGCAATAGCTGGCTGCGGCAACCGCGCAATAGGCGCCATCCTTCTTGCTCGCGCTGACCGCGCAGTAGGCAGCCTGCGGCGCGCCGGCTTTGGCGCAATAGGCACTGTCAGCCGGCTTGGCCGATGCAACGGCGCAATAGGCCGCCGTCTTTGCACAATATGCGGCGGTCTTGGCACAGTAGGCAGACGTCTTGGCGCAGTAGGCGCTCGCCTCCGCTGCTGCGGCCGGGCCGAATTCCTTTTCATACAGCTTGCGCGTCACGTCGGCTGCATTCGCCAGGTTGGCGGCATCCTCTTCATCGCGCATGCCGAAGTAAGGGAAATGGTGCAGGAAGTAGCCGAACACTTGCTCGCAGTCTTCCGCATACTTCATGGTGTCGAGAATATGGCCGTGCCAGAACTTGTCCACCTCGGTATTCGGCGCAATGACCTGGTCGGGATACTTGGCCGTGAGTGCAAGGAAGCGGCGGTACTCGAGTTCCACCGCGTCCACTTTTTCGCGGCTCCAGCCGTGCCCTTCCTTGGTATCCATGAGCTTGAACTTGATGGGATCCAGATCGAGCGCGAAGATCGCTTCAACCATCTGTTCGGGAGTGTTCTTGTTCAGGTGTTGATTCATTTCTGCCACCTTTCTTCTTGAATTGACCGTTGTAGAGTTGTTGCCGCCTGGCGAAATCTTGCTGTAGCGACGTGGCAAAATTTAGCACGCGCTTCCGTATGGAAATTTGTTACACGATTGACGCACCTCAAATCTCCGCGTGTACCTCAAAAACTGTCCACATGGAGCAATTGCACTACGTGATGCAAATCGTTATAAACTTGTGTCGCTTATTCAATGAACGAACCACGTCCCGGCAGAACGCCAGCCTGACTGCCCATTTATCCGGCCCACACAGAAACCATCGACGTGCGATGCACATTTCCAGACGATTTGTCTTCTCCCTGCTGAGCTCCACCGGCTGGTGGCTGGGCGTCGCGGTTTCGCTGGTGCTGTCGCTGCTGGTCACGGAGCTGATCGAGGACCGGGCGCAATCGGAATTCGATTATCAGGTCAACAACGCCCAGCTCGCGATCCAGACGCGGGTGCGCTCCTATATCGACGTGCTGCGCGGCGCCGCCGCGCTCTTTCACACGCAGGATCAAATCAGCCGCGAGCAATTCCATGCCTATGTGAGCCAGCTGCAGCTGGAGCGCAGCTTCCCCGGCATCGTCAATCTCAATTTCGCCCGCATCGTGCCGGGCGCCGACAAGACGGCATTCGAAGCCGCCGTACGTGCCGACCGCAGCGTGGATCCCCGCGGCTACCCCGACTTCGCCATCAAGCCGGCAGGCCAGCGCAGCGAATACCAGGTGCTTACCTATATCGAACCGATGGAAAGCAACCTGGTGTCCTTCGGCATCGACATCGCGGCCAACGAAGTCGGTGCCACCGCGCTCGCTTCGGCGCGCGACTCCGGCCAGCTCACTTCCTCCGGCCGCCTCATCCGCATCAACGGACCGCACCACCACATCGGACTGGCGATGCGTCTGCCGCTCTATCGGCGCGGCATGCCGACCGGCACCGTGAACGAACGACGTGCCGCTTATTACGGTTCGCTGGGAGCCGGTTTCAACATCAACAAGCTGATGTTCGGGGCGGTGGACAAGAAACACATGCCGTACATGCACTTCAGGCTGTTCGATGCCGGCGTCAACACCGGTCGGCGAGACGGCAACGCCAAACCGGAGCTGCTGTTCGACAGCGAATCGCCCGAAGATCCGACCCTTGCACCAGTGAGTTCCGTGAATGCCGACTCCACCTTCGTCCGGCGTGTATCGATGACCATCGGGCCGCGGGTCTGGGACGCCGAATTCTCGGTGGACAAGACGGCGCTGTTCACGCGCTTCGATCGATGGCTGCCCGGCATCGTGCTGCTTGCAGGACTGATCGCAACCGGGCTGCTGTACAGCATCTACTATTCGCTGATGTCTGCACGCCGGCGCGCGGTGGAACTGGCGAAGGAAATGACCAAGGACTTGCGATCAAGCGAAGCCAGCCTGGCCGAGGCGCAACACATGGCGCACCTGGGCAGCTGGCTGCTCGACACTGAAACCAACAAGATGACCTGGTCCGCCGAGACGTATCACATCTTCGGCATGGACCGCTTTTCGGAATCTCCCTCGCGTGTCGACTTCCTGCGCCGCGTTCACGACGTCGATCGTGCGCGTGTCGAGAAAGGCCTGGAACATGTGAAGTCGGACGGCGTGGAGTTCAACCTCGAACATCGCATCAAGCAGCGCGACGGCACGGTGCGCTGGGTGCAGACGATTGCGCGCATGAGCATCAGCGAAGGCAGGCCCCTGGTGCGCGGGACGCTGATGGACATTACCGAGCGCAAGGAAACGGTGGAGGCGTTGAAACGTTCGCAGGAACTGCTGCGCGAACTGACCGCGCACCAGGACCGCGTGAAGGAAGAGGAGCGCCGACGCATCGCGCGTGAAATCCACGACGAGCTCGGCCAGACCCTGCTCGCACTGCGCATTGATGTGTCGATGCTCGAAGCGCGCACGGCGAAGGGGCATCCGCGCCTCAATGAAAAGGTGCGCGGCGCACTCAATCATATCGACGCCACCGTCAAGACGATACGCACCATCATCAACAACCTGCGTCCCGCAGTGCTCGACCTCGGGTTGGCTGCCGCTTTCGAGTGGCAAGTTGCAGAGTTCCGGCGCCGCAGCGGCATCGCCTGCAATCTCGTGATGGATGAGGACGAACTCAACGTCGACGATACGCGTGCCACCACGCTGTTCCGCATCCTGCAGGAGTCGCTCACCAACGTCATCCGCCACTCGAAGGCGACACGCGTGGTGATCGAGCTGAACAAGGATGGCGACAAGCTGGTCATGAAGATTACCGACAACGGCGTTGGCATCTATCCCGGCTCGCGCAAGGGCGGCAATTCATTCGGGCTGGTTGGCGTGGAAGAACGCATCCACGCGCTCAACGGACGGTTCATCATCAACAGCACGCCGGGCAACGGCACCACGCTGACCATCTTCATCCCGCTGCCGGCGACGGAAGATGAATTGCAACGCGTCGCCTCGCGCTGATTTGTCGTTGCAGCAGCGGTCGGGCAGCGGTACTCAATCCGCCGATGCAACCTTTCGCAGGTCCTATTTCAGGTAGACGTCGTCGTCGAAGGTAAGCACCCATTGCGGGCGATAGACGGTAAACAT
>DASVLM010000453.1:0-6725 GCA_036384875.1 Noviherbaspirillum sp. | reverse complement strand
ACGCCATGGCCGCCGATGAAACAGGAATCGAGCGAATCCATCAGGCGTTCCAGGCGGATGCCGGGCTTGTCCATGTCGGACAGGAACATCGTTGCCGTGCCATCCTCCATTTTCGCCATGATGATGACGAACGAAGCACCTTCGGCGCCGGTGATGAACCACTTGGTCCCGTTGATTACGTAATGGTCGCCGTCTTTCACGGCAGTGGTCATCAGCATGGAAGGGTCGGCGCCCGCGCCGGGCGCGGGTTCCGTCATCGCGAAGCAGGAGCGGATGCGGCCTGCCACCAAGGGGCGCAGCCAGCGCTCCTGCTGCTCCGGCGTGGCGACGACTTCCAGCAAATGAATGTTGCCTTCGTCGGGTGCGTGTATGTTCAGCGCCACCGGGCCGAGCGGGGAATAGCCTGCTTCTTCGAACACAACGGCTTTCGCGACATGGCTCAGGCCGAGTCCGCCCAGATCGGGCGACGCATGCGGCGTCAGCAGGCCGGCAGCGCGTGCCTTCGCTATCAGTTCGGCGCGCAGGCTTTCCTCCGGTCCGTGCGGCGTATTGCGCGGGTCGTTTTCCAGTGGAATGACTTCATCCGCAATGAATTGGCGGGTGTGCTCCTGCAGGTCCAGGAGCAAGGTGGAAAGTGAAAAATCCATGCTTAGAAGACGTCGCCTTTGGCGACGGTGTGAGTGAATTCAAGGATGCCGTCGGCCAGTTCACCAAAGGCGGCATAACGCGGATCTTGTGTGGCGCCCTGTTTGTAGCGTGCGTGCAGCTGGTGGAAGATCACCGCCAGCTTGAACATCGCCAGCACGCGATAGAAACGAAAGTCAGACAGATCGCGGCCCATGGCTTTCGCGTAAGTCATCGCCGCTTCTTCGCGCGTCGGGAAGCCGCGCTGGGCGGTCGGCATCTGCCGCAGCGTGTGCATGGCCGGCGGGTCGCCGGCCTCGGTCCAATAGCTCAGCGTCGTGGCAAGGTCGAACAGCGCATCGCCGCGCGTGCTCTGGTCCCAGTCGAGCACGGCAACCGGCGCGAGGCTGTTGCCGTCGAGCAAGATGTTGTCGAGCTTGATATCGTTGTGCAACAGCGCGAAGGGACCATCCGGCACGTGATGTTTGCGCATCCACCCGGTCAGTTCGGGTATCAGCGGTGAGGTCGCTCCTTCGGTCGCGATCAGCGCGCGCTTGCTCCAGCCCTCGACCGAGCGTTGCAGGAAGCCTTGCGGACGGCCGAGGTCACCCAGGCCCAATGCTTCGGTGTCAATGGAATGCAACTCCACCAGCACCTTGATCATGGTATTGGCGAGGCAATGGCCGACGTCCGGCATGCCGGCAAGGGCTTGCGGCACATCGCTGCGCACCGCAAAGCCGCGCCGGTATTCGATGATCTGGAAAGGCGCACCCAGCACTTCCGGATCGTCGCACAGGTGAATCGCCTCGGGTGCAAGATGAAAGCCCTTCGACACTCGCTTCAGAATGCCGAATTCGCGTCCCATGTCGTAGGCCCCCGGCGGCAATTTTCCCGGGGGCGGACGCCGCAGCACTGTCTCGCGACCATCGATCATGAGCAGGTAATTGAGATTGGCAAGACCTCCTGCGAACTGGCGGGGCGGCTCGCCCAAGGACAGCTCCATGCCGTACCGCGCAAGATGTTCGGCCAACCGCAGCCAGTCCTGCGGTACGCCCTCCTGTGCGGGGCGCAATTGCGGCGAAGTGTCGACGACCACAGCGTTCATGCGGCTGTCCTTTCGGCGCGAAGGCGTTCCCGTATGTCCTCGCGCAGGCGGTCCTTGCGGATCTTGCCCGATGCGGTGCGCGGGAAGGCTTCGAGCACGACGAGGCGCTCCGGGTATTTCTGCCTGGCCACGCCCGACTTCGCCACATGCGCGATCATCTGCTCGAAACCCAGTTCCCGGCCGCCCTTGAGCGTGACATAGGCACACACGGTTTCGCCGAGCCGTTCGTGCGGCATCGCCACCGCCGCCGCTTCCTCGATGGCGGGATGCTGGTGCAGAATGTCTTCCACTTCCTTGGCGCTGATCTTTTCTCCGCCGCGGTTGATGAGGTCTTTCTTGCGGCCGGTGATGACGATGGCGCGCTCCGGCGTGATGTGGCCAAGGTCGCCGGTGAGGAAATAGCCATCCGCGTCAAAGCTTTCCACCGTCTGCTGCGGGTCGGCGTAGCCGAGCATCATCGCCGGCCCGCGTGCGCAGATCTCGCCCTCCTGCCCCGGCGGAAGAATGCGGCCTTCGTCGTCGACGACGCGCACGTCGTAATGCACGATTTCGCCGTCGGTTTCGGCCGCCAGGTCGAGCTGATCCGGGCCGACGAAGCCCAGCGTGGTCAGCGGTACTTCGCTGGAACCGAAGACGCGGAAGGCGCGGCAATTGTCGAGCACTTCGCTCGCCTTCCGCACCAGCGCAGGCGGCACGGCCGCGCCGCCGCAGGCATAGGAGCGCAGCGAAGGCAGTCGCTTGCCCTGCTTCTCGGCTTCTGCCAGCAGTTCGTGCAGGAAGGGGGTGGCGCCCATGCTCATCGTCGCCTGTTCGCGCTCGATCAGCGCGACGCCTTCCGCCGCATTCCAGCGTTCCATGAACACCACACGGATACCGGACAGCAGCGGCAGTTCCAGCCCCGAGCCAAAGCCGGTGATATGCGTGACGGGCGACGCCATCAGCATGGTGTCGCCTTCGCCTTGTCCCCAGTGCTGCACCGCGCGTTGCACCGCATAGGACATGCTGTTATGCGAGTGCAGCACGCCCTTGGGCCGGCCCGTGGTGCCGGAGGTGTAGAGGATCAGCTTGACGGCATTGGGGTCGACGTCGGGCGGGCTGCCGAACTTGCGGCCGGAGCCGACCATTGCTTCGAAGCTGTTGACGTCGCGCTCGCCGGGTGGCATGCGTACCGAGCAGATGAATTGCAACGCAGGCAATTGCGGCGCCAGGCGACGCATCATGTCCAGGTAGTGGAAGCCGCGGAAATCGCCCGGCACGAAAGCGGCCTTCACGCCGGCGTCGGCCAGCATGTAGGCTGCTTCGGCATCGCGGTAGATCGGCACGATGGGGGCGATGACCAGACCCAGCATGCAACACGCCAGGTTGATGACCGATGCCTCGACCCAGTTGGGCAACTGGAAGCTCACCACGTCGCCCGGCTTCAAGCCGCGCTCGCGCAGGCTGGCCGCGAGCGCGTCGGCCTGTTCCAGCAGTTCGGCGATGGTGTAACTGCGTCCCTCGAATACATGCGTCACGTGGCGCGGCTTGCGCGCGGCGAGTTCCATTGCCAGTTGCGCAATCGTCCTGTTCTGCCAGGCGCCGCTCTTCACATGCTGCTCGATCAGCGCGTCATCCAGGCGCACCTGCCATCCACTGACATCCTTGCGCATCACCGGCCTCCATCGTCGAGCGTGGCGGCAACGAAGCGCTCGAACTGCGCATCGCGTCCGCCGAAGAGATTGTCGATCACCATCGCGCGGCGGAAGTAGTGGCTGACGTCCAGTTCCTCGGTGATGCCGAGTCCACCATGCATCTGCACCGCTTCGTTGGCGACGCGCCGCACGGCGCCGCCGATGTAGGCACGCGCACCGCTGACGATGCGGGTGCGCTCGGCTTCCGGCAGTTCCATCGCCTGCTGTGCGGCGTTGATCAGCGCTCGTGCCTCTTCCTGCAGCAGGTACATGTCGACCATGCGGTGCTGCAAGGCCTGGTTGGTGCCGATCGGCTTGCCGAACTGCTTGCGCACCTTGAGGTAGTCGCAAGTGATCGCCACCAGGCTGGAAATGACGCCGCATGCTTCCGCGCACATTGCCACGGCGGCTTCATCGAGAGCCAGGGCGATTGCCTCCGAGGCCATCTTGCCGGCATGGCCCAGCTGTTCAGCCCGCGCATTGTCGAAACGGAACTTGGCCGCGCCGCGTCCGTCGACCAGGCGATACGCACGACAGGTTGCGGCATCGGCCGGCACCGTGCACAGCACAACCTCGTCGTCTTCGTTACGGGCCGACACGATCAGGCGATCGGCGATATCGCCATGCAGGACGCCGACCTTGCCGCCGGAAAGCCGGCCGTCGCGCAGCAGGCAGGCGGCATCGGGGGCATCTTCATGCGCGAAGGCGAGTTTCAGCGAGCCGTCGGCCAGCTTCGGAAACCATTCGGCCTTTTGCGCGTCGCTGCCGTGGCGCAGCAGCAGGCCGGTGCCGATGATCGCGCTGGCAAGCAGCGGTTCCATCAGCAGCCGGCTGCCGGCTACTTCCATCAGTGCGCCGATCGCGGCCGCATTGGCATCGATGCCGCCGTCGTCTTCCGGCAGGCGCAAGGCCAGCCAGCCGAAGTCGGCGTAATCGTTCCAGGCTTGCGCGCTGCAGCCGAGTGCCTGATCGAGGATCTTCCAGCGCGTCAGGAAATCGTAATGTTCCGCCGCATAGCGCTGCGCGCTGTCGCGCAGCATCGAAATGGTTTCGATATCGGTACTCATAGTCCCAGCACCGCCTTTGCAATGATGTTGCGCTGGATTTCCGACGATCCGCCGAAGATCGTCGACGCGCGGTTGTAGAAATGGTCCTTGAGGATGCCACCTGCATCGTCCGGCCCGAGCGGCGGCAGGCCGGCGGCATGTAGTGCCGCGGGGTCGTAGGCGATACCCGCGTCGCCGAGCTGGTCGACCAGGGCTTCGACCACGTCCTGGTACAGCTCGGTGCCGCGCAACTTGATGAGCGAGGCTTCGCCGCCGTTCTCCGTACCGTCCGCCATGGCGCCGACGGCGCGGTAGGCTGCCTGCTCCAGTGCGAGGAAGCGCAGTTCGAACATGCCGATGCGGTGGCGCAGCAGCGGTTTGTCGATAACCTTGCCGCTGCCCGCCGCCGGTTCGTTTGCCAGTTCCTTCAGCCGGTGCAGGGCATGCCAGACCATGCCGACGATGGCGCCCGCGGTGCGCTCGTTCTTCAGCAGGTATTTCGCATAGGTCCAGCCGCCGCCTTCTTCGCCGACCAGGTTTTCGACCGGCACGCGCACATCTTCGAACCACACCTCGTTCACGTGGCGGTAGCCGTCCATGGTGCGGATCTCCTTGACCGTGATGCCGGGGGTCTTCATGTCGATCAGCAGGAAGGAGATGCCGTTTTGCGGCCGTGCCTCGCGGTCGGTGCGCACCAGGCAGAACAGCCAGTCGGCCCATTGCGCATAGGTGGTCCAGATCTTCTGGCCGTTGACGACGTAATGGTCGCCATCGCGCAAGGCCGTCGTGCGCAGCGCAGCGAGGTCGGAACCTGCTTCCGGCTCGGAATACCCTTGCGCCCAGAATTCTTCGGTGGTGACGATCTTCGGCAAGAAGCGCTGCTTCTGCGCTTCAGAGCCGAAGGCATAGATCACCGGACCGACGTATTTCACGCCGAACGGAATCACCCAGGGGCAGCCGTGGCGCGCCAGCTCGTCCTCGAACACGAAGCGCTCCAGCGGCGACCAGGCCAGCCCGCCGTATTCGCGCGGCCAGTGGCCGACTGCCCAGCCTTGTTCCTGCAGCAGGCGCATCCACTGCACGTAATCGTCCTTGTCCAACACCTGGTGGCGCTGCGACTTGTTGCGCAGGCCGGCCGGCATCACCTCCCGGCAGAAGCGCCGTATGTCTTGCCGCAGGCCTTCCGCCCGCGTGCGGATTTCTTCGATCATGTTCTTCCCTCTTCAGACAGCCGCAGCAGTTGCGGACCGCGGTTGCGGCCGTGGAATACACGGCTCATTGCTTCGGGCAGCTGGTCCAGGCTGTCGAGAATGTCGATCTGGTACTTGAGGCTGCCGTCCAGTATCCACGCCTGCAGTTGTTGCACCGCTTCGGCGTAGCGTTCGATGTGGTCAGTCAGGAGGAAGCCCTCCATGCGGGCGCTCTTGTTCACCAACTGCATCAGCGCG
The DNA here is from genome assembly GCA_036384875.1 of Noviherbaspirillum sp. Classification (GTDB taxonomy): domain Bacteria; phylum Pseudomonadota; class Gammaproteobacteria; order Burkholderiales; family Burkholderiaceae_D; genus Noviherbaspirillum. The sequence continues at coordinate 832 of DASVLM010000453.1, read as the reverse complement.
CTGGTGCGTTGCACATGTGGTGAATTCGCACCACCGTTGTAGCTGGCGACCAAGCCGCACAAAGCGATGCGGGCGCGTCGGTTGATGCGGTCGAGCACCAGGTCCATTACTGGACCGCCGACGTTTTCGAACAGCAGGTCGATGCCTCCGGGACAGACTGCGTCGAGACGCGCACCCACATCCTCGGCCTTGTAGTCGATCGCCACATCGATGCCGCATTCATGCACCAGCCAGTCGCACTTCTCGCGGCCGCCAGCGATGCCGATGACTTTCAACCCCAGCTTCTTGCCGATCTGGCACACCAGCGAACCGACGCTGCCGGCCGCTGCCGTCACCACCAAGGTTTCCCCTTGCTGCGGTTTGCAGATCTGCGTCAGCCCGGCATAGGCGGTCAGCCCTTGCACATCCAGCACGGTGCGGTAGGCAGCCAGCGGCACATCGGGATGCGCCGTCACCAGCTGCAGCTTTTCCGCCGGAGTCACATTAAAGTGCTGGCAGCCACCCATGCCGTTCACATAGGTGCCCACTGGCAGCGAAGGATCGTTCGATGCCTCCACCACGCCAAGCGTGATGCCGGTCATCACTTCGCCGAGCGGCTGGGCCGGCAGGTAGCTGTCCTTCTCGTTCATCCACAAACGCATCGAGGGCGGCACGAACAGGTAGATGTTGCGCACCAGCGCTTCGCCCGGGCCGGGGACCGGCACCGGAACGCTGCGGATGTCGAAATGCTCGCGCCTGATTTCGCCTTCGGGCCGTTCGCGTAGGCACCACTGGAGGTTCATGTTCACTTGCCCTTCCCGATGCCGAGATACTTGTCCAGCGTAAGGTGGTG
>DASVLM010000452.1:0-4697 GCA_036384875.1 Noviherbaspirillum sp. | reverse complement strand
CGGTCCGGCGCACACCTTCGTGCCCGGCGTTGCCGGACAATCCATTCAAAAGATCTGAACGCACCACCATGCAATTTCCTGTCGCCCTGCAGACGGTAGGCCTGCTTACCCTGTCCAATGTCTTCATGACTGTCGCCTGGTACGGCCACCTGAAAAACCTCGCATCCAAACCCTGGTGGATGGCCGCCATCATCAGCTGGTCGATCGCGCTGTTCGAATACTTGCTGCAAGTGCCTGCGAACCGGATCGGCTATGGCGAATTCAACCTCGCCCAGCTGAAGATCATGCAAGAAGTGATCACGCTGACGGTCTTCGTGCCGTTCGCGATGATCTACATGAACCAGCCGTTCAAGCTCGACTTCATCTGGGCCGCGCTTTGCATGCTGGGCGCCGTCTATTTCATCTTCCGCACATGAGCCTCGACAAATACAAGTACATCGTCGTCGAAGGACCCATCGGCGCCGGCAAGACCACACTCATGCGCAGGCTGGCCGATGCCCTGCATGCGCAGACGCTGCTGGAACTGCCGCAGGAAAATCCCTTCCTCGAACGCTTTTATCGCGATGCCAAGCGCTACGCGCTGCCGACGCAGATGTTCTTCCTGTTCCAGCGCATGAACCAGTTGCGCGACCTGGCGCAGGCAGACCTGTTCAACACACGCATCGTCTCCGACTTCCTGCTCGACAAGGACCCGCTCTTTGCGCGCCTCACACTGAATGACGACGAGCTGGCCCTGTACCAGCAACTCTACGATCATCTGAAGCCGCAGGCCGCCATTCCCGACCTCGTGATCTACCTGCAGGCACAACCGGAAACGCTGGTGGAGCGCGTGAAGAGACGCGGCGTCCCGATGGAAGCCGGCATCTCGGAAATGTACCTGTACCGGCTCGGTGAAAGTTACAGCCGATTCTTTTATCATTACGACGCCGCGCCGCTGTTGATCGTCAATACCGAAAACCTGAATCCGATCGAGCGCGACGAGGATTTCGACCTGCTGCTGAAGCGCATCGAAAACATGCGCGGCAAGCGCGAATTTTTCAACCTTGGGGAATGATGATGGCTGGATATTTGCAAGAGAGCGAATCGGGCGTTCGCACCAAGGCCGTCACCGTAACGTCGCTGCAATCCCTGCGCGACAGCGGCGAAAAGATTTCAGTACTTACCTGCTACGACTCCAGCTTCGCGGCCCTGATGGACCGCTGCGGCGTCGAGGCGCTGCTGGTGGGCGACTCGCTCGGCAATGTCTGCCAGGGCCACAGCTCGACGCTGCCGGTCACGCTGGCGGATATCGCTTATCACACCGCTTCGGTAGCACGCGGCAACCAGACGGCCTTCCTCATTGCCGACATGCCTTTCGGCACGTATGCAACGCCGCAATCCGCCTTCGATAACGCAGTCAAGCTGATGCAGGCCGGCGCGCAGATGGTGAAGCTGGAAGGCGGCGCATGGCTGGCGGAAACGGTACGCTTCCTCGTCGAGCGTTCGGTGCCGGTGTGCGCCCATCTCGGGCTGACGCCGCAATCGGTTCACCAGCTGGGCGGCTTCAAGGTACAGGGCAAGACATTGGAAGGCGCGGAACGCCTGAAGGCCGATGCACTTGCGTTGCAGGCGGCGGGCGCTTCGCTGCTTGTGCTGGAAGCGATCCCCACTGCACTTGGCAAGGAAGTAACCGAACTGCTCGCGATTCCGACCATCGGCATCGGCGCCGGACCGGATTGCTCGGGACAAGTCCTGGTAATGCACGACATGCTCGGCGTGTTCCCCGGCCGCAAGGCGCGCTTCGTGAAGAATTTCATGGAAGGCCAGACCAGCATCGAAGCTGCTGTCCGGGCCTATGTCGCGGCAGTGAAGGAGAAAACCTTCCCCGCCGCCGAACACTGCTTCTGATCAGGAGTTGCCCTCGTAGCGCGCCAGGCTTTGCGGCAGCTTTGCCGCCAAGTCTTCCGCGCTATGGACAGTCAAGCCAAGATCGCGCAACAAGCCATCCTGCAAGCCGTAGATCCATGAGTGGATCGTCAGGTCCTGCCCGCGTTCCCATGCATCCTGCACGATGGTGGTCTGGCAGACATTCACGACCTGTTCCAGCACATTCAATTCGCACAGGCGATCCTGCTTGACCCTGGTTGGCAGCATGTCGCCGAGATAGCGTTCATGTTTCTGGTGCACGTCCTGCACATGGCGCAGCCAGTTGTCTGCCAGGCCGATGCGGCGACGGGCCAGTGCGGCATGCACACCCGAGCACCCGTAGTGCCCGCACACGATCACGTGCTTGACGCCCAGCACGTCGATGGCGAACTGCAGCACGGACAGGCTGTTCAGGTCGGTGTGCACCACGACGTTGGCGATATTGCGATGAACGAACAACTCGCCTGGCAGCAAATCGACGATTTCATTCGCCGGCACGCGACTGTCGGCACATCCTATCCACAAGTATTCCGGTGATTGCTGGCCGGCAAGCTTCTGGAAAAATCCTGCATCGTGCGACACCATCGATGCCGCCCAGTTGCGATTGTTCTCGAACAAGTGTTCGAGGCTTTGTTTATTTTGATCTGACATGCTGACACGGCGTTGTTATAAAAATATCGTCCCGACCTTCCCAGCCGGACCGTCGCCGCAATTCTATAGGAGTTGTCGATCGCGCATCAAAAGAAACGGCTGCGCGGCGGATGTACCGCGCAGCCGGTGAAACCCCTCCGCGACAATGTCACGGACGAGTGGGGATATATCGAAGGGAAATTCAGTAAGAATTGCGACTGATTACATCGTCGCCTTTGTCGCCCAGCATCACCTGCTTCAGCTTGGGATCGACTGGCTTGTCGCCCAGCCAGATCTTCAGAAGGGCATTGTAGAAAGCAATGTCGGGAATGGGATCGGCGATTCGTTTGCCGTTGACCTGCATGACAGTGCCGGTACCAGGCACCCAGTCCGTCGTCAGCACATCCCCCTTCTTCAACTCCGGAACGGAAGCGAAAATCTCGCCAAATCGAAGCAACTGGCCAACGATCTTGGTCTTTTCTGCCTTATCAATATTCTTGTGAATGCCGGCAAGAAAAGCCTGCCCGAATTCTTCGCTGCTCACGCCACGCAGCATCACGATGTGGATGCGCCGCGATCCAGGTGAAGCCAGAACATCCTTCGCCGTGATTTTCTTTTCGGGAATATAAAGTCCGGCGACATACACTTTGAAGATCGCCTTGTAGCGCACTCCTGCACCGTTCAGTTTCAGCTCCTGGTCTGCCACACGCGCCGTATCGTCGAATTTGACGCCCGCAATCTCCGCGGCATTTGCAGACGCAAGGTAGTGCATGGACAAAGCGGAAACTGCGAGGCAAAGCGCAAAGATGCGCCGCATGGATGCATAGGTGTTCATACTGTCTCCGGGGTATATGGCACGCCAAAAAAGCGAACGGGCGTTTTTATTTTTCGGACAGCATAGAGAAAATGGCAGCCGTGCGCAAGCCATGCGGCTTGATGAACAGCAATTGTTTGACCAAAAGCAAAGCCGCCGCCCTCTTGCGAGAAACGGCGGCTTCCGTGACTGCTATCGAAGGAATTACTCGAAGAATTCCTTGACTTTGTCCTTCCAGGATTTGCTTTGCGGATTGTGTTTGGAGCCGCCTGCCGTCATGAGTTGCTCGAATTCCTGCAGCAATTCCTTCTGGCGGTCTGTGAGCTTGACCGGTGTTTCCACCACGACGTGGCAGAACAGGTCGCCCGGATAACCCGAACGCACGCCCTTGATTCCCTTGCCGCGCAAACGGAAGGTCTTGCCCGACTGCGTCCCTTCCGGCAACGTAAACGAGGCCTTGCCGTTGAGAGTAGGCACTTCCACTTCGCCACCGAGCGCCGCGCGAGTGAAGGAGATCGGGATCTCGCAATGCAGATCGTCGCCATCGCGCTGGAATACCGGGTGCTGCTTGATGTGAATCTCGACGTAGAGGTCGCCGGGCGGCCCGCCGTTCATGCCGGGCTCGCCGTTGCCGGACGAGCGGATACGCATGCCGTCATCGATGCCGGCCGGGATCTTGACCTCGAGCGTCTTGTTTTTCTTGATGCGTCCCGCACCGGAACAGGTGGCACAGGGATTGGGAATAATCTTGCCGCTGCCGTGGCATTTCGGGCAAGTCTGCTGAATGCTGAAAAAACCCTGCTGCATGCGCACCTGGCCCTGACCGCCGCAGGTCGAGCAGGTGGTCGGCGACGTTCCCGGTTTGGCACCGGACCCGTGGCAGGTTTCGCACTCGCTCCAGGAAGGCACGCGGATCGTCGTGTCGAAACCATGCGCAGCCTGTTCGAGAGTAATTTCGAGGTTGTAGCGCAGATCTGCTCCGCGATACACCTGCGGACCGCCGCCGCCACCCCGTCGGCCATGACCGAAGATATCGCCAAAGATGTCGCCGAACGCATCCGAAAACCCGCCGCCGAAACCGCCGGCACCCGCACCGAAACCGCCGGCCCCCATGTTGGGATCGACACCGGCATGTCCGTAGCGGTCGTAAGCTTCGCGCTTGCTCGCGTCGGACAGCATCTCGTAGGCCTCCTTGGCCTCCTTGAATTTTTCTTCCGCTCCCTTGCTGTCCGGATTGCGGTCCGGATGGTACTTCATCGCGAGCTTGCGATACGCCTTCTTGATATCTTCATCCGAAGCGTTCTTCGCTACGCCCAGAATCTCGTAATAATCTCGCTTTGCCATCTTT
>DASVLM010000451.1:0-14774 GCA_036384875.1 Noviherbaspirillum sp. | reverse complement strand
GTCTGCCGCCGCCCGCGAACTCGACATCACGCCGCCCGCCGTCACCAAGCGGCTGGCGCAACTGGAACAGCGCCTCGGCGTGCGGCTGGTGAACCGTACCACCCGCACGCTCAGCCTGACGGCGGAAGGCGAGCTGTACCTGTCGCATGCGTCGCGCATCCTGGCCGACATCCGCGAGATGGAAGAACAGGTGGCGAGCAGCCGCGATGCGCCGAAAGGCTTGTTGCGGGTGAACGCGACGCTGGGATTCGGGCGTACCGTGATCGCACCGCTGATCTCGTCGTTTGCCAAGCGATATCCGGATGTGGAGGTGCAACTGCAGCTGACGGATACGCCGATCAATCTTGTCGAGGAAGCCTTCGACCTCGGCATACGATTCGGCGAACTGCCGGACACGCGGCTGTCGGCGCGCAAGGTGATGTCGAACCGGCGCTTCCTGGTGGCGTCGCCGGCTTACCTGAAACGCTTCGGCGAACCGCACACGCCGGAAGAGCTGGCGCAGCATCGCTGCATCGTGCACCGGCAGAACGAGGATGCGCACGGCATCTGGCGACTAACCAAAGGCCGCAGGACGGAAACGGTGAAGGTGGGCGGCACGCTGTCCTCGAACGATGGCGACGTGGTGCTCAACTGGGCGCTGGACGGCCACGGCATCCTGCTGCGCTCGGAATGGGATGCGGCGAAGTACCTCGCGAGCGGCCGCCTGCAACAGGTGCTCAAGGACTGCAAGGTGCCGCCGGCGGACCTGTTCGTCTACTACCCAAGCCGGCGCAACCTGCCGGCCAAGGTGCGCAGCTTCATCGATTTCATCGTCGACAATATCGGCGCCGCGAAGAGCTGATCAATCGGTCCAGTCGATCGCTCAGACGCCCCAGGGAACGACCTTCACGCCAATGATCAGGCGATGGAAAGTCATGAACAGCAGCGCCAGCACGATGCCCGAGCCGATGGCGATGTAGTCCTGCTTCTTCACCGGCACGAAGCTCTTTACCGCGTGGCGCTGCGTGGCGGAGAGGAAGTCGATCAATGCGTAGACGAGGAAGGCGCCGAACAGGATGGTCGCCCGCTCGGTGCCGTTGGCCAGCAGGTGGACCAGCGACCAGATGCCGAGCCCGAGCAGCATCGGATGCTTCACCGCGCGGCGGATATGCGTCTTCATGTTGGCGGCGGCGAACAGCACGAAGCTCACCATCATGACGAGCGGCGCGGCGTGGACTGCGCCGATGAAAGGCGCAAACAGGCGCGGTTCGGCCGACGCCCGCGCATAGCCGACGACGATCAGCACAAGGCCGACGGCGGAGACCAGCGAAAACAGTCCCTTGTATTTCTTTTCGCCGAGCGCATCGAACGCCGCATTGCGCAGCGCTGGCATGGCCGGCACGAGGTGGATGCCGAGGAAGAGAACCAATCCGAAAATCAGTATTGCCATCGCGACGCTCCAGGTGTTTGTTGAATTGACATCGCGATGCTACCGCATGTTGCGCCGACGCTGCACATCGAGATGCGGACCTGCATGCCGCCGGGCATAATGGATTGCCTGGCGGAGACATCATGACCGACTACACCGTTACCGTACGACCCGAATCGACTTCCCTGCAATGCTTTGCGGTACGCGCACTCGCGCTATTCGGCTGGCGCGTGAAATTTGCGCCGCTGCCCGGCCCGCGCGGGGTAGTGATTGCCTACCCGCACACCTCGAACTGGGATGTGGTGATCGGCCTGCTGGCGAAATGGGCAGTCGGCATACGCTTCCGGTGGTTGGGCAAGGAAGCGCTGTTTCGCGGCGTGTCCGGCGTGCTGCTCGGACCGTTGCTGCGGGCTTGGGGTTGCGAGCCGGTGGAGCGGCATGCATCGACCGGCGCCATCGATCGCCTCGCCAAACGTGTGCGCACTGCGGACTTCTACTGGCTGGCACTGGCGCCGGAAGGCACGCGCAAGTATCGCGACAATTTGCGCAGCGGCTTTTATCACATCGCACGCGGCGCAGGCGTGCCGCTCGGACTGGCCTGCTTCGATTATCAGAAGAAGGAAGTCCGGCTGGTGGATTACGTGACGCTCACGGGCAATCTCGAGGCGGATCTTGCGCGCATCCGTGCGGTGCTCGGCGAGTCCGCCGGCTTGCGGCCGGAATGCGCGGCACCGGTGCGGTTCGCCGAAGAGCAGCGCGAAACAGTGGAGTAATCCGGTGGAGTAATCAGGCAGCGGCTGTGGCAGAGGTGCTGTTCGCACCGACGGCTTCGGCGAGCGCGCGTCCGACCAGGTTCGGCATCGCCAATACTTCCGCGCGGCCTTCACGCAGTGCCTTCGCCAGCTCTTCGTCCGACATCGACAGCGCTTCCACCTTTTCACGCGTGGAGAAGATGAAGTAGCTGTGCATCGGGCTGGCCCAGGCAAGCTTGGCCTTCATCGATTGATTGTCGTTCACTGCAAAGCGCAGCCATGCGCCGCGGTCGAGCGCGCGCACCTGTTCGTCGTACTGGTCCGGCACCGGCTGCGGCGGGCGCGCTGCCTGGCGTGCGAGGCGGCGCTCGGCTGCCTTCCTGGCGACGGCGACCGCGATCTGCAGCTGGCGTTCCGGCGACATCTCCAGAGGCGCGCGTACGATGGAGGCGTGGCATTTCGCCAGGTCCTCGAAGAACTTCACGCGGGCCGGCTCGTTCCATTTGATCGCATCGAGCCACTTGTTGAGTATGGTGATGATGCCGGGCAGGCGCGCGATCAGATCCTTGCGTTCTTCCATCGTGATCTTCGGCTTCACGCTCCAGCACAGGTCATCCATCGTCTTCACCGCGCTGTCGGCGGCCTGCGGCTTGTCGTCCTTCACGCTGTAGGCGAGGGTGAGCACCGACGTCCATTTGTCTTCGAGGAAGGTTTCGACGAAGGCAACCACTTCACCGGTGCCGATGCGCAGCGCGACCTGGTGCTGCGCCTCCTTCTGCGCCATCTGCAATTTCTCGTACTTGATCGCACTCATGATGGACGACGAGAGCGCCTGCGTCTCTTCGCTTTCTTCGTGCGCGACGAAGGCTTCCAGGTCGCCGAGCACATCGTTGAACGCGGCGATGCGCTGGTCGGACTGGATGCATTTCACGTTGCGCAGGATGGTCTGGTAGAGCGGGTCGGCGGGGCCGTTGCGGCGGTCCCAGCCGGCCGCCAGCCGTGCCAGCAATTCGATCACGCGCCGTACCGGATGGCTCTGCTTGAAGAAGAAGTCCTTGTCCTTGAGCGTGGCTTTCAGCACCGGAATTTGCAGCGAGCCGATCAGGGTCTTCATTTCCGCCGCAAGGTTCTGGTCGCCGAATACCGTACCGAAGATATGGATCAGCAGGTCCAGCGTGCGCTCGTTTTCCGGTGAGCGGGCGTCGACGGGCGCGGTAGCGCGTATGTGCGCGAGCAGCGACATGCCTTCGGCCGCGCTCTGGGCGCCAAGGACTTGCGGCCCGGCGCCGGTACGCTGGACCAGCGCGATATGCGCGAGCAATTCATTGCGCGCTGCGGTGGCTTGCACGAGGTCGTCCTGGAACAGAATGGGCAGCGAGCCTTCCAGCGGCCGGTCGGCGCCTTGGGCGACGGGCTGCGCGGGCGCCGGAAAAAGGCGACGCAGCTGTGCCGCGACCGGGTCGTCCGCCGACTCTTCGGCCGCCTCCGGCGCGGCTGCGGGCGCCTGCGGCGCCACGGTGAGCGTCGGCAGAATGGCGCGCTTGACGAGCAGCGAGTTCAGGCCGTGCAGGATAGACCCGATGCCGAGGCAGAGGTCTGGCTGCAGCAACGGGTACACGAGGTGGTGCGCTGCCGGATCCGGCTGGAATTCACACCAGGCATCGTGGATGGCGGACAGGAATACCTGGGGGCGGAAAGGATTCTCCGCCACCGGCAATTGCTCGCGGCCCAGCAAGTGCGCGAGGCGAGCGCACAACGCAGTGAGGCGTTCGGCATGGTCGGATTCCAGCGCGCGGGATGTTTTGATAAGGCAGAGCTTCTTGTCGACTTCGATTTCCGGCGGCAGCGTCTTGAGCGCGCCGGTGTCCGGCAATCCGGCATCGAAACCGGCCAGCGTGGCGACTTCACGCTGCAGCGCGGCCGAAATGCGTTCGCCGGCGACGAAGCAGAAGGGATAGCGGTTCTTTTTCAGCAGGGCGGATGCATTGGCGGCAAGGCGCGCTTCTGCCGGGTTGCTGGTGGACTGTGCGGTACGCAGCATGGCTTCGGACAGGCGCGTCGAAAATCCCTCGAGTTGCCGGGACGCTGCGGTGGATGCAGTCTCGACCAGCTCATGCAGGATCGCTTGCCGCCGCGGATCCAGGCCGGCGGTTTCGTTGGCGATGCTGTCGGAAAGGGAAGTAGCCATGATGGTGGTGCCCGGTAGAACGGGGCGAAATTGCCCCAATGAAACACAACATGGCTGTATTGTTGCAGGACATTGCCGAGAGGCAATGCGCAAAGTGTAATGATTTGTTTCTTTTCCGGACTGGTCCGCCGAGCGGCGAATTTAGCGGAACGAACGGCGGCAAGATTTCGGGGAAATTGCCTTTTTGCCAGCAATTTTCGGGCGCCGGCGGCCGTTCGGCGCGGGGTGGCCAAGCCGGGCCGGGATGAAAAAAGCGCGGCTGGATTTCTCCGGGCCGCGCTTTTTACCAGCTGAGGCCGCGTTACGCGGTAGCCGGCGGATTCAGGCGATTACGCCGACAGCTTGCTCTTCAGCGTGTCCTTGTGCTGGGCGAGCTCTTCCGGCAAACGGTGCTGCAGCTTGTCGAACAGTTCGTCGTGCAGCTTCAGCTCGGCTTCCCAGGCATCGCGGTCGATCGAGGTGATCTTGGCGAACAGTTCTTCGGTGAACTCCAGGCCATCCCAGGTCAGGTCGTCGAAGGTCGGGCTGACGCCGAAGACGTGCTCTTCGCCGCCGGCCTGGCCTTGCAGGCGGTCCAGCATCCACTTCAGCACGCGCATGTTGTCGCCGAAGCCCGGCCACACAAATTTGCCGTTCTCGTCGGTGCGGAACCAGTTCACGCAGTAGATGTTCGGCAGTTCGCCGCCCATGCCGGCGATCTTCTCGCCCATGTTCAGCCAGTGCTGGAAGTAGTCGCTCATGTTGTAGCCGGTGAACGGCAGCATCGCGAACGGGTCGCGGCGCACGACGCCCATCTGGCCGGCAGCGGCGGCGGTGGTTTCGGAACCCATGGTCGCGGCCATGTAGACGCCTTCGACCCAGTTGCGGGCTTCGGTCACCAGCGGCACGGTGGTGGAGCGGCGGCCGCCGAAGATGAAGGCCGAGATCGGCACGCCGGCGGGATCGTCCCATGCCGGGTCGAGCACCGGGTTCTGCGTGGCCGGCACGGTGAAGCGCGCGTTCGGGTGGGCGGCCTTGCGGCCGGTTTCCTTGGCGATTTCCGGCGTCCAGTCCTTGCCCTGCCAGTCGATCAGGTGAGCGGGCGCTTCCTTCGTCATGCCTTCCCACCACACGTCGCCGTCGTCGGTCAGTGCGACGTTGGTGAAGATGGTGTTGGCGGTCAGCGAGGCCATGCAGTTGGAGTTGGTCGCGGTGTTGGTGCCCGGTGCCACGCCGAAGTAGCCGGCTTCCGGGTTGATCGCGTACAGGCGGCCATCGGCACCCGGCTTGATCCAGGCGATGTCATCGCCGATGGTGGTGACCTTCCAGCCCTTGAAGGCGATCGGCGGGATCATCATCGCGAAGTTGGTCTTGCCGCAGGCCGACGGGAAGGCGGCAGCAACATAGTGCTTCTTGCCTTCGGGCGATTCGACGCCGAGGATCAGCATGTGTTCGGCCAGCCAGCCCTGGTCGCGGCCCATGGTGGACGCGATGCGCAGCGCGAAGCACTTCTTGCCGAGCAGCGCGTTGCCGCCGTAGCCGGAACCGAAGGACCAGATCTCGCGGCTTTCCGGGAAGTGGACGATGTACTTGGTGGAGTTGCACGGCCACGGCACATCCTGCTCGCCCTTGGCCAGCGGCTTGCCGACGGAGTGCACGCAGGGCACGAATTCGCCGCTGGTGCCGAGCACGTCGTACACGGCCTTGCCCATGCGGGTCATGATGCGCATGTTGACGGCGACATACGGAGAATCGGACAGCTCGACGCCGATGTGGGCGATCGGCGAACCGAGCGGGCCCATCGAGAACGGCACCACGTACAGCGTGCGGCCGCGCATGCAGCCGTCGAACAGGCCGTTCAGCGTTGTGCGCATTTCGGCCGGGGCGATCCAGTTGTTGGTGGGGCCGGCATCTTCCTGCTTCGCGGAGCAGATGAAGGTGCGGTCTTCGACGCGCGCCACGTCGGACGGGTCGGAGCAGGCGAGGTAGCTGTTCGGGCGCTTGGCGTCGTTCAGCTTCTTCATGGTGCCGGCGGCGACCATTTCGGCGCAGAGGTGATCGTATTCTTCCTGCGAACCGTCGCACCAGTAGATGCGGTCCGACTTGGTCAGGGCTGCGATTTCGGCTACCCAGTTGATCAGCTTCTGGTGTTTAACGAATGATGGAGCGTTAACGGGAGCAACGCCACCCATGACGGGTTGATTCATGAGAACTACCTCCAATGCCAATAAAGAATTCTGTCTCGTCCCGGCACGGCAGGATCGTCGTCGCTTATGGCTCTGCTGGCGCTGGTCTAGCAGTACGGCGGTCTTGTCGATGCGGCGCGGGAGCTCGTGGATGACAGCTCGACCGGCGGCCGCGCAGCCCGGAAAATGGAATAATGGCGGGCTGGTGGGCTTGCTGATCCTTGCGGGAGCAGCAAGAAGTAGGAACCGATTCTACACTCCGCCCCCTCGCGACTCAATGATTTCCAACAAATTTGTAATGAAAATTGTTGAGTTTTGTAGTAGGCAATTATTGGTTTTTCGAATACCCGTTAGTTTTTTACGCAAATATGACGACCTTGTCCTGATTCCCTACCGGATTCCATCATGAAGATTGCCATTCTCGACGATTACCAGGATTGCGTGCGGCACCTCGACTGCTTCCGCCTGCTGGACGGACACGATGTCAAAGTGTTCACGAACAGCGCGCGCGGCGTGATGCAACTTGCAATACGGCTGGCCGAATTCGATGCGCTGGTGCTGATCCGCGAACGCACCGTGCTGTCGCGCGCCTTGCTCGACAAATTGCCGAAACTGAAACTCATCTCGCAGACCGGCAAGGTCAGCGGCCATGTCGATGTGGCGGCGGCAACCGAGCGCGGCATCGCCATCGTCGAAGGCGTGGGCGACCCGACCGCGCCGGCCGAACTGACCTGGGCGCTGATCATGGCGATGTCGCGCAAGATTCCGCAGTACGCGACCAATCTGCGCGAAGGCTTGTGGCAGACGGCATCCATCCTGCCGGAGCTGAATACCCTCGGCACGGTACTGAAGGGCAGGACATTGGCGGTGTGGGGCTATGGCCGCATCGGCAAGCTGGTTGCCGGCTACGGCAAGGCCTTCGGCATGAAGGTGATAGTGTGGGGACGGGAACCGAGCCGCGAAGCGGCAGTGCGCGACGGCTATGAAGCGGCAGCGTCGCGCGAGGAATTCTTCGCGCAGGCCGACGTGCTGACGCTGCACCTGCGACTGAACGACGCCACGCGCGGCGTCGTCACCGTGCAGGACCTCACGCGCATGAAGCGCAGCGCATTGTTCGTCAACACGTCGCGCGCCGAACTGGTGGCGGAAGGCGCGCTCGACATGGCGCTGCGCATCGGCCAGCCGGGCTTCGCCGCGCTCGACGTGTTCGAGACCGAACCCTTGCCCGGCGATTCGCCGCTGCTGCGCTATGCGAATGTGCTGGCGACGCCGCACCTCGGCTACGTGGAGAAGGACAGCTACGAGTTGTACTTCCGCGCCGCCTTCCAGAACATCGTGGACTTCGCCAACGGCACGCCGAAGAACGTGCTGAATCCGGAGGCATTGCAGCGGCAGGAATAGCCGTCGGCGGCCGTCTGCGGCCGTCTGCGGCATTTCGCGTTTGCGCGTAACATCGTTTGCCTCTTTCCACTTGCAAACGATGTCATGCAACCCAGGTTGTGGTCCCTTACTCTCGGCAACTTCGCCATCGGCACCGGCGTGATGGTCGTGCCCGGCATGCTCAATGAATTGAGTGCCGACCTTGCCGTGCCGCCGGCGGCGGTCGGCATGATCATCTCCGCCTTTGCGATGACGATCTGCATCGCCGGCCCTTTCCTCGCGAGCTGGACCAGTGCCATCGAGCGCCGCAAATTGCTCACGGCATCGCTGGTGTTGTATGCGGCGATGCATATCGTCGCTTCCTTCGCACCCGGTTACGGCACCTTGCTGGCGGCGCGCATGGTCACCGCGATCGGCGCGGCGTTGTTCACCTCGCAGGCAGCGGCTACCGCCGGACTGATGGTCGCGCCGGAAGTGCGCGGCAAGGCGATTGCCTCGGTCTTCCTCGGCTGGTCGATTGCGGCAGTGCTGGGCACGCCGATCGGCGCGTATCTCGGCGGGCATATCGGCTGGCGTCCGACGATGGCGTTGGTGGGCGTGCTGTCTGCCATGTTTGCTGCCGGCGTGTGGCTGCAGATTCCCGGCAAGCTGTACGTCGCACCGATGGATCGCGCGGCATGGAAAGCGCTGTTCGCGAACACGCCGCTGCTGCTGGCGATTTCCGTCACGGCCATCCAGGCAGTCGGCATGTTCTCGCTGTTTTCATACATGGCGCTGGTGCTGAAGGATTCGATCGGCGCCACACCTGTGGTAATCAGCATGATGTTCCTCTGCTTCGGCATCACCGGCGTGATCGGCAATGTGATCGGCGCACGCGTGATGGACCGCGCCGGTCCGGTGCGCGTCGGCGTCGCGGCGATGGCCAGCATGTTCATCGCGATATCGCTGTGGCCATTGACGCACGGTTCGTTACCCGTGACGGTGGCGCTGACGCTGGTGTGGGGACTGGGTTGCTTCGCGGTCAACGGCGCACAGCAGGCACGGCTGGTCGCCATGGCGCCGCCATTGGCCTCGGCTTCCGTCTCATTGAATTCCTCGGCAATCTATCTCGGCCAGGCGCTCGGCGCTTTTATCGGCGGACTGATCCTGACGGCGCACGGTACCGGCGGCTTGTCATGGTTCAGCATGCTGCCGATGGGAGGCGCGATCCTCGTCTCGATATTCGCCGCGAACATGGCGAACCGGCGCCGGCTGCACGCGGTATCGTAAGCCCGCGTGCCGGCGATCAACGCAGCAGGTCGCTGGGTGTCTTCGACGGACGATTCGTGCTGAGGTCGGTGCGCACCAGCGCATGGCCGCCGGTCCAGATCTTGGACCATCCCGGCGGCCAGGGCAGCTTCGGCCCCGAGTAAGCGGGCACGCCGCGCCGCACCGGAATGACGGGCAGGTGATCGGGAATCGGCCCGTCGCGCAAGTCCCAGCCGAGCGTGTAGGCGTAATTCGGCAGCAAGGCTTCGCACACCATGTCGAACCACGCGGTGTGGTCTTCGTCGCGCCGCAAGGCTTGCGCCAATCCCTGCGGATCGAACTGTGCGAGCGAGCGCGCCAGTTCTTCAGCACTCGCGCCCGGCAAATCGCCCCAGCCCATCACGGGATTGACGTTGTATTCCGCACCGGATCCATACCAGCCCTCACGCCAGGCGCGGTCCATCCAGTTGCGGCGGCCGGTGAAGAGATGCCAGCGCCAGTGCAAGCCGGAAGGCTTGGGCCAGCTGTGCAGGTAGAGGCATTCATAACCGGCACGATGCAGTTCGCGCAGCATTGCCATCAGGCGTGCATGCGGCATGCGGTCCGGCGGATTGCGCCGGAAGTGGATCGGCTCCCCGTCGGCGTGCTGCAGTTCATCGTGCGACAGGTTGAGATCAAGCGTGCGCACTTCGTCGCCGAAGCGCGCGGAAATCCAGCCCGTCAACAGGTTGACGGACGTGACGACGCCATAGCCGCGATGGCGATGGAAGATGACGGTGCCGGGTGCTACAGGTTTCATGAATCAATCGCCGCAAAACAAAAAGCGTTCAACAAACTGTAAACGATTCGCGCGCACAAATCACTCCCTACTTCAGAGAGCGATGCCGCGCCCTTGTTGTTTCGACATGGGAGCGTTTTTTCACTGCATTTCCGCCTTGTCAGGCCGGAAACGAAATCCGGATCCCGAGCCCGCGTCCGCCGATGCCGTCGCCGATATGCAAGCTCGCGCCGAAGCGTTTCGCGATGCGCTGGACGATGGACAAGCCCAGCCCGCTGCCGCTCGCGCGATTGCCGGCGACCCGGTAGAAGCGATCGGTCAGGCGCAACTTGTCTTCTTGCGCCACGCCCGGCCCGTCGTCCAGCACGCTCAGGCAAATGCCGCCGCTGTCGCGCACCACGCGCACCTCGACCCTGCCTTGTTCACGTCCGTACTTGACGGCGTTATCGAGCAGGTTGTCGACCAGCGAAGACAGCGCCGCCGGATCACCATGCACATTGCAGCCGGGCTGCACATCCACGTCGAACATGATGCCGCGCTGCGTGGCTGCATCGGCGAAACGCGCCGCGCTGTCGACGGCGATCGCACCGAGATCGACCTGCTGCGCCTGCGCGCCGTTCGAATGATCGAGGCGCGCCAGCAACAATAGTTGCTGCACCAGGTGTGTCGTGCGCTGGACGCCGGTGATGACCTGCCGGATCGCAAGCGACCGCTGTACTTCGTCCTGCGCCGCCAGTGCAACTTCTGCCTGCACCTTGATGGCGGCCAGTGGCGTCCGCAGTTCGTGCGCCGCGTCGGCGGTAAAGGAACGCTCCCTGTCGATGGATTCGGACAAGCGGGCAAGCAATTTGTTCAATGAATCGACCAGCGGCACCACTTCGGCCGGCACGCGCTGCAACGATACCGGCTGCAGGTTGTCGGCGCCGAGTGAACTTATTGCGCGCGACACGGTCGTCAGCGGCTTCAATCCGCGGCTGGTGGCGATCCAGATGAACAGCGCCAGCACCGGCAGCGCGAACAACAGCATTTGCGCCATGCGCCGCGTGAGCTTGGAGGCAAGACCGCTGCGCAGCGTGGCCGGCTCGAACACGCGAACCTGGAGGCCGCGCCGGGGATCGGCCATGGCATAGCTGTACCATGCGCCGGCGAGTTCGACGACCCCGGTTCGCGCATCGAAGGCTGTCGCCGGCGCGCCGGGACTGCGCAAGAGCAGCGTGCCGTCGCTGCGCCAGACGGCGAAGTCGATGTGGCGGGTATGTTCATCGTGTTCTTCGTCGTGGTCCCCGCCCTGCGTTTCGGCAAACAGATGCAGGCGCGCCAGGTCGAGCAGCAGCAGGGTGCGCGCGCCTTGCTCCAGCCGCGCGTCGGCCAGCTCGTGCACATCCTCGCGCAGCTCGATGGCGGTTGCCGCCAGCATGGCAAGCCACACCGCGGCGACGCCGCCGAGCAGCAGCGCCAGCAGGCGCGTGCGTATCGAAGAATTCTTCACGACGGCTCCTTCTGCACCAGGTAGCCGACGCCGCGTATGGTCTTGATGAGATCCGCACCGAGCTTCCTGCGCAGGTTGTGGATATGCACTTCGACGGCGTTGCTGTCGACCTCTTCATTCCATCCATACAGGCTTTCTTCGAGACGCGCACGGGACTGCGCCGTGCCGCGATGTTCCAGCAGATCGATGAGGATGGCGCACTCGCGCGCGGAGAGCTGGATGCGTTCGTCCCTGCGCTGCACCGTCATGCTGCCGGGGTCGAGCACGAGGTCGCCATAGCGGATGACATCAACGCTGCGTCCGTGCGCGCGGCGCAGGAGGGCGCGGATGCGGGCGACGAGTTCGGCCAGGTCGAAGGGTTTGACGA
The DNA here is from genome assembly GCA_036384875.1 of Noviherbaspirillum sp. Taxonomy (GTDB): domain Bacteria; phylum Pseudomonadota; class Gammaproteobacteria; order Burkholderiales; family Burkholderiaceae_D; genus Noviherbaspirillum. The sequence continues at coordinate 2,999 of DASVLM010000451.1, read as the reverse complement.
GGTAATCGTCGGCGCCGGCTTCCAGTCCGGCGACGCGGTCGCGCACAGTGTCGCGTGCCGTCAGCAGCAGCACCGGGACGTCGCTGCCCTTGCGGCGCAGTTGCTGCAGCACGTCCATGCCGGCCACGCGCGGCAGGCCAAGGTCGAGCACCAGCAGTTCGTATTGCGTGGTGTCGAGCGCAAGCTGCGCCTCGCGCCCGTCCTTGGCCCAGTCGACCGCGTAACCGGCCTGCTTCAGCCCGGCCTCGATGCCGCTGCCGAGCAATTCATCGTCTTCCACCAGCAAGAGCCGCATGTGTCCTCCGTCAAAACCGATGCCTGCAAGACATGTCGATACCCGTTTATGGCAGGCCATGCTTAAGGTTCGCTTAAGGCCGAAGCAGGCGCCAGTCGGCAGATCAATCCTCCTTAAGATTCGCTTCAGCTTGCGTGTCCATCCTTTCATCGTGCCGAACATTGCGGCATACCACTCTCGAAAGGAATGATCATGAACGCTACCCTCGAAAAAATCCTGCTCGCACTCGCCATCTCCGGCATCAGCCTTGCCGCCTTCGCGTCGGATTCCGCGTCCTGCACGAAGGAACCGAAGACCGCGTGGATGAAGGACAAGGACGTGCAGGCAAAGCTGGAAAAGCAGGGCTATGCGGTCAAGCGCATCAAGACCGAAGGCAGCTGCTATGAAGCCTACGTGCTGGGCAAGGATGGCAAGAAGGCCGAGCTGCTGGTCAACCCCGTCGACGGCATGCCGGTGAAGGAGGAGGGCAAGTCATGAGCGGCTCTTCCATGGTGAAGGTGTGGGATCCGCTGGTGCGGGTCTTTCACTGGTCGCTGGTGCTGTGTTTCGGCGGCGCCTACCTGCTCGGCGAAGACGGCGGCGCGCTGCACCAGGCGCTGGGCTACGGCGTGCTGGGGCTGGTTGCCTTCCGCGTGGCGTGGGGATTCATCGGCACGCGCTACGCGCGCTTCGGCAGCTTCGTGCCGACGCCGGGGCGGCTCGCCGCCTATGCGAGGGATGTGCTCGCGCATCGCGAGCGGCGCTACCTCGGCCACAACCCGGCCGGCGGCGCGATGATCGTCGCGCTGCTTGCGGCGCTGACCGGCACCGGTCTCACCGGCTGGATGATGACGACCGATGCTTGGTGGGGTGCCGAATGGGTGGAAGACGTGCACGAAGCCCTGGCCGGCGGCACGCTGGCGCTGGTCGGCCTGCATGTGGCAGGCGTGGCGTTCAGCAGCATCCGTCATCGCGAAAACCTTGTCGCGGCCATGTTCAGCGGCCGCAAGCGCTCATCCTGAACGCCCCCCTAGGGCGATCGTCGCGGTCGCCCTGCCTCCCCATTTTGTTTCCCCATTTTATTGCCGCAAAGCACTAAGTTGGTGCCCTTCCGCGCTGCACCGCTGCGGCATCCATGTGCACCGCAGCACGGAAGCCCCTGAATTAAAAGAAAAATCCGGTTTCCGGGGAGTTTTCCTCAGGGATGGCCCGCAACTTGCAAAGTTGTTGCGGCGCACTAAGTCGTGCCGACAGCAGGAGCGCCCGATCCGGGCGTTGCCGACGCCGCCAACCTTACCGGGAGAGCCTCATGAACCATTCCGCCGATCTTGCGATCGATACCTTCCTGCCCTACATGCGCGACGTGGTGCGCTGCGAGCAATCGCTGCGCGAGCTGAACCTGATGTGGCGCATGATCGAGGCGTCGGCCAAGATGAATTGCCCGGTGGAAGCCAAGGCCATCCTGCCGACCATGGCCGCCACGCGCGCCGGCTTCAACCGTCTGGAGCAGGAACTGGTGACGAGCCTGGTGCGCGAGAAGGTTGGCAACGTGCTCGATGAAATCGGCACCAAGGCGCAGTACGTGATCGACATCGTGGTGCGCAACCTGTACGAGCGCACTGCCGACGTCGGCTTCCTCGCCACCGACCGCGAGCTGTGCGCCTTCGTCGCCGGCCTGCACGACGATGCCGACGCCATCCGCCTGCGCCTGCGCGCCTACCGCAGCAAGTACACGGTGTACGACGAGATCCTGCTGCTCGACACCGAGGGCAACGTGCTGGTGCAGATCGACGAATCGACGCCGATCGAAGGCAGCACCGATCCGCTGATCGCGCAAACGCTTGCCGCCGACGGCTACGTCGAAACCTTCCGCGCCAGCGACCTGCGTCCCGGCAAGCAGAAGGCGCTGATCTATTCGCGCCGCATGCTGCATCCCGACACCGGCGCGGCGGTCGGCGTGCTGTGCCTGTGCTTCCATTTCGAGGAAGAGATGGCCGGCATCTTCCGCTCGCATCGCGATGCGGCGGAACGCTCCAACATGCTGCTGCTCGACGGTGACAACCATGTGATTGCGAGCGCTGACGAACGCTGGATTCCGCTCGGCGCGACGGTGCCGGTCAACCGCGACGGCACGTCCAGGCTGATGGTGTACGGCGGCCGCGAATACCTGGTGCGCACCTTTGTGGCCGAAGGCTATCAGGGCTACATGGGGCCGCCGGGCTGGCAGGGACAGGTGATGATCCCGGTGGACGTGGCGTTCCACGGCACGACGAGCGATGCGCTGTCGGGGCTGGACGCGGAAGTGTCCGACGGTCTGCTGTCGCATGCTCGCTCCTTCTGCCCGCCGCTGTTCGAGATCATGACGGCGGCGGACACCATTCGTCGCGTGGTATGGAACGGCCAGGTGATGACTGCGGGCCAGCGCGGCGAGCTGCTCAAGCTCAAGACCATTCTCGACCAGATCAGCGAGACCGGCACGCGCAGCAACGAACTGTTTGCGCAATCGATCCGCGACCTATACGAAACCGTACTCGCCTCCAGCCTGCGCGATTCGGAATTCGTGTCGCATTTGCTGGTGGACCTGCTCGACCGCAACCTCTACGAGCGTTCCGACGACTGCCGCTGGTGGGCGCTGACGCCCGAGCTGCGCAATGCGCTGTCGAATGGCGAGCTGGACCATGAGACGCTGGAAGGCATCACCGCGATCCTCGAATACATCAACCGT
>DASVLM010000450.1:0-10908 GCA_036384875.1 Noviherbaspirillum sp. | reverse complement strand
CACAAGCTGATTACGCTCAAAAGGTGGCACAAAACCTGAAAAAACAAGGGTTTAGGGTGCACCTCGATTTGCGTAACGAGAAAATAACCTATAAAATACGCGAGCATTCAGTCAAAAAGCTGCCTTATATCGTCGTTATCGGCGACAAGGAGCGGGATGCAAATACAGTGGCCGTGCGTGCGCGGGGCAATGTCGATCTAGGTGTGATGCCGATCGATGCACTGGTGGATCGACTTCGAATTGAGGTTGACACCAAAGCCTGACGGATTTAGTCCGAAGCGCGATAGCACGGCTTAATTATTTGATTTTTAAAGGAAACTGCAATAGCTACGGAAAGGTCGCATCGCATCAATGGCGAGGTTACGGCGCCTGAGTTGCGTCTAACAGGGGTTGACAACGAGCCGATTGGCATCGTGAGTCTGGCTGAAGCCTTCCGCATGGCGGAAGAGGCAAACGTGGATCTGGTGGAAATTGCACCCAATGCAAATCCCCCAGTGTGCCGCCTGATGGACTACGGAAAGTTCAAGTATCAGGAGCAGAAAAAAGCCCACGAAGCCAAGCTGAAGCAGAAAGTCATCCAGGTCAAGGAAGTGAAGTTCCGTCCTGGTACTGATGACGGCGATTACAACATCAAGCTGCGTAATCTGACCCGCTTCCTCGAAGAGGGCGACAAGACCAAGATCACGCTGCGTTTCCGCGGTCGCGAAATGGCCCACCAGGATATCGGTATGCGTATGCTGGAACGCCTGAAGGCGGATCTGGAGCCGTATGGCCAAGTCGAGCAGTTTCCCAAGATGGAAGGCCGCCAGATGGTGATGGTGCTGGCGCCAAAGAAGAAAAAGTAAGGTCCGGAAGCCTACGAAAGATTCGCATGATTCATCTCGTCAAACGGATGAGTTGTGCCGAAGGCGGCGGACTTGATCCGCCGTACAACAAGTGAAAGCAGGCATCCAAGAGCAGCGTAGTTGTTGCCACCTGCAATCATCTAAAAATGGAGCTGTCCGAGAGGGCAGAGTTTGTCATGCCGAAAATGAAGACGAAGAGCAGCGCGAAGAAGCGCTTTCGTGTACGTCCGGGCGGAACCGTCAAGCGCGGCCAAGCCTTCAAGCGTCACATCCTGACCAAGAAAACCACCAAGAACAAGCGCCAGCTGCGCGGTGCGGTGGATGTTCATGATACAAACATGAACTCCATCCGTGCGATGATGCCGTTCGCCTAATCTCACAGAAAAGAAGGAGCTACCATGCCTCGAGTAAAACGTGGGGTTACCGCACGGGCCCGTCACAAAAAAGTTCTTGATCAAGCCAAGGGTTACCGTGGCCGTCGCGGTAATGTTTATCGCATCGCCAAGCAGGCGGTCATGCGCGCAGGCCAGTATGCCTATCGCGACCGCCGCAACAAGAAGCGCGTGTTCCGCGCACTGTGGATCACCCGTATCAATGCAGCGACGCGTGAACTGGGTGTTACCTACAGCGTGTTCATGAACGGCCTCAAGAAAGCCAACATTGGTCTGGATCGCAAGGTTCTGGCAGATATGGCTGTCACCGACAAGCCGGCGTTTGCCGCGATTGTCAATCAGGTGAAGGCCAACATCGCTGCTTAAGCCGTAGTGTTTGCAGGCGCCGCCATAGCGGCGTCAAATCAAGCGGGGCAGAGGTCTACCACCTGTGCCCCGTTTCATTTTGAGCAGCCGCTTTCGGTTTCCGGATTTTTGAATTCCTCCGAATCTCGATCATCGATTCCTTTCCACGGGCACGAACGCCGTATGAACTCCCTCGAACAAATTGTTGTCCAGGCGCAAGCCGACTTTGCTGAAGCGCAGGATGCCGCTGCACTGGAGAATGCCAAGGCGCGGTATTTGGGCAAAACAGGCCAGATTACCGAGCACATGAAAAGCTTGGGCAAATTGGCGCCGGAAGAACGCAAGGCACAGGGTGCCGTAATCAACGGCGCCAAGGAAAAGATTGAAGCCGCATTGAATGCCCGCCGCGACGCGCTTGCCAACGCGCAGATGGAAGCGCGACTGAATGCCGAGGCGATCGATGTGACTTTGCCAGGCCGCGGCCGTGGCACTGGCGGAATCCATCCGGTGATGCGCACATGGGAACGTATCGAGGAAATCTTTCACTCGATAGGTTTTGACGTGGCCGACGGACCGGAAATCGAAAACGACTGGACGAATTTCACTGCATTGAACAGCCCGGAAAACCATCCGGCGCGATCGATGCAGGACACCTTCTATATCGACGGCAAGGATACTCAGGGCAAGCAGCTGTTGTTGCGTACGCATACCAGCCCGATGCAAGTGCGCTATGCGCGCATGAACAAGCCGCCAATCAAGGTGATCGCGCCGGGGCGTACTTATCGTGTTGACAGCGATGCTACGCATTCGCCGATGTTTCACCAGGTTGAAGGGTTGTGGATTGATGAGAACATCAGCTTTGCCGACCTGAAAGGTGTGTACCTTAATTTCGTGAAGGCATTCTTTGAGACGGATGATCTCGAAGTACGCTTCCGTCCGTCCTATTTTCCATTTACCGAGCCGTCTGCGGAGATCGACATTGCGTTCGGAAGCGGCCCGCTGAAGGGGCGCTGGCTCGAAGTGTCGGGGTCAGGGCAGGTGCATCCGACCGTCATTCGCAACATGGGACTCGATCCCGAAAAATACATTGGTTTCGCGTTCGGATCTGGGCTGGAGCGCCTCACGATGCTCCGCTATGGGATCAGCGATCTGCGCCTGTTCTTCGAAGGCGACTTGCGCTTCCTGAAGCAATTCAACTGAATACGCAAAGGCTCGCTTCGTAAATTTGGCACGGGCGGGCTTGCTGAAACGAATTCGCACCTGTTCAACGTCGGCCATTACCTGATGTAGCCGCGGAACACGATATAGAAGGTTTAACTATGCAATTCTCCGAGAGCTGGCTCCGTACCTTGGTTGATCCGAAGATGACTTCGGATGAGTTGTCGCATCTGCTCACGATGAGCGGTCTGGAAGTCGAAGAGGTCGAGCCGGTCGCGCCGCCGTTTTCCAACGTCGTCGTGGCAAAAGTGGTGGAGGTCGCAAAGCACCCGAACGCTGATCGCCTGAATGTATGCCAGGTGGATGCAGGCACCGGCGCTTTGCTGAATATCGTTTGTGGCGCGCCGAACGTGCGTCCTGGCATGAAGGTTCCTTGCGCGATGGCTGGGGCGAAGCTGCCGCCGGGAGACGATGGAAAGCCTTTCGAAATCAAGGTCGGCAAGCTGCGCGGCGTAGAGTCACAGGGCATGCTGTGCTCGGCACGTGAACTCAAGTTGTCGGACGACCACGGAGGGTTGCTGGAGCTGCCGGATGATGCGCCTGTTGGCCAGAATTTCCGTGACTATTACGAGCTCAACGATCTCAAGTTTACGATCAAGCTGACGCCGAACCGCGCTGATTGCCTCTCGGTACTTGGTGTGGCGCGTGAGGTATCTGCGCTGACCGGTACACCGATGAAGGCGCCGACATTCCGTGCTGCAGACGTGACGACGCAGGAAAAATTGCCGGTTAAGGTATCCGCCCCCGACCTGTGCGGACGATTCTCCGGTCGCGTCATCCGCAAGCTGAATGCCCGGGCGCAAACGCCGGAATGGATGAAGCGGCGACTGGAACGCAGCGGGCAACGCTCGATTTCTGCACTGGTCGATATTTCCAATTACGTGATGCTCGAGCTTGGCCGTCCATCGCATGTCTTCGATCTGGACAAGATCCATGGCGGCCTCGATGTGCGCTGGGGGCGTTCGGGGGAATCGCTCAAGCTCCTTAACGGAAATACGATCGAAGTTGATTCCTGGGTTGGTGTCATTGCCGATGACAAGGAAATCGAATCGCTTGCCGGCATCATGGGCGGCGACTCAACGGCAGTGTCGCTTGATACGACCAATATCTATCTGGAAGCCGCGTTCTGGTGGCCGCAGGCTCTGCAGGGTCGTGCGCGCCGCTACAACTTCTCCACGGATGCGGCTCACCGGTTCGAGCGTGGTGTCGACTATGCGACCACCGTCGAACATATCGAACGCATCACCGCCCTGATCGTCGAGATTTGCGGCAATAAGGACACACTTGTTGGACCAGTCGATGACCACGTTGTCAATCTGCCGCAGCGCAAGCCGGTAACAATGCGTTCCGCACGTGCAGTCAAGATCATCGGTGTGCCGGTGTCGGACGAGCAGATCGCGGACATCTTCCGCCGCCTTGGCCTTGAATTCACGCAGGAGGCAGGCCTGTTTACCGTCACGCCGCCGACGTATCGCTTCGATATCGAAATCGAGGAAGACCTTATCGAGGAGGTTGCCCGCGTTTACGGCTTCGACAACATTCCCGCATTGCCGCCGATTGCTGCGAACATCATGCGAATTGCGCCGGAGAATACGCGTTCGTTGTTCGATATTCGTCATCGCCTGGCGGATCTCGAATATCAGGAAACGATCAACTTCAGCTTTGTGGAAGAAGCGTGGGAGGCAGATTTCGCCGGCAACACGAATCCAGTCAGATTGCTGAATCCAATTGCCAGCCAGATGAGCGTGATGCGTACTTCATTGATCGCCAGCCTGGTCGCAAACGTGCGATACAACATCAATCGCAAACTGAATCGTGTGCGCTTGTTTGAAGTCGGCGCAGTGTACGTGCAAGACAACAAGGTGCAGGATGGCTCGCTCTCGGTTGCCGGCTATGATCAGCCCAAGCGGGTTGCAGCGATCGCCTATGGCCCGGTCTGCGAAGAGCAGTGGGGGCAGCCAAGCCGCAACGTGGATTATTTCGATGTCAAGGCTGATCTCGAGGCTCTGTTCGCGCCGAAGGTTTTGCGATTTGTGAAGGCAGAACATCCTGCGCTGCATCCGGGACGTTCGGCACAAGTAATGCTCGATGACAAGGCGATCGGTGTGATCGGTGAACTTCATCCGCGCTGGCAGCAGAAATATGACTTGCCGCAGGCGCCTGTGATGTTCGAAGTCGATGCGACTGTGTTACAGGCGCGTGACATACCCGTCTACCATGAAATTTCCAAGTTCCCTGCGGTAACGCGTGATATCGCGGTGGTCGTGAAGCAATCGCTGCAAGTGCAGGAACTGCTCGACACTTTTGTTGCCGAGAAACAAGCCAATCCGGCCTGTGCTATCATGCAAGCCGTTGTTTTATTTGATGAATATCGCGGCAAGGGTTTGGAAAGTGACGAGAAAAGTCTTGCTTTCCGTTTCACCTTGCAAGATACTCAAACTACCCTGCAGGACGAAAAAGTCGATGCTGCGATGTCCGCTTTCATAGCTGCCATCGAGAAAAAATACGGTGCAAAGCTGCGTACATGATCAAAGAAGCAAGCATGGCAGGGACGACAACTACGATGAACGACGTGAACTCAGCCGAACTTCAATCCGTTTTGGCCGCTGACCTGGACAGGGCAGTACAAGAAGCCAAGGCGCGTACGCAAGCCGAAAAGGAATTGCCCACGCTGACCAAGGCTGAACTGGCCGAACTTCTGTTCGAGCAGGTCGGTCTGAACAAGCGCGAAGCCAAAGACATGGTAGAAACCTTCTTCGACGAAATCCGCAATGCCCTGGAGCGTGGTGAATCGGTGAAGCTTTCCGGTTTTGGCAATTTCCAGTTGCGAGACAAGCCGCAGCGACCGGGACGCAATCCCAAGACGGGAGAGGAAATTCCGATCACTGCGCGTCGTGTGGTCACATTCCATGCGAGCCAGAAACTCAAGGGAATGGTCGAAACGGCCAGCCGCAAGCCGCTAATGCGTATCGCCTGACACCCTGAACGATGAACGAGCGCGCCAACAAATCTGAAGCAGTTGTATTGCCGCCGATTCCGGCAAAGCGCTATTTCACCATTGGCGAAGTGAGTGACCTGTGCGGTGTCAAGCCGCACGTGCTGCGTTATTGGGAACAGGAATTCACGCAGCTCAAGCCGGTCAAGCGTCGGGGCAATCGTCGCTACTATCAGCATCACGAAGTGCTTCTGATTCGTCGAATCCGCGAGCTTCTCTACGAGCAGGGATTCACGATCAGCGGCGCACGCAACAAACTCGATAATCGCATGACGAATGGCGACGACCTTGCCGCGGGATTGCCTCCGCTGGAAGTCGATACCGTAACGATCCGTCAGGAACTGACGGAAATCCTGCATCTCCTCAAGCCCTGACTACAAAGTTCGGCCACCGGAAAACGAAGAGCCGTCATGTGCGGCTCTTTGCATTTGCCAGCTCATCCGGCGCGATTCAACACCGCAATGAGACGGGGAATATCGATCGGCTTTGCGAAGTGATGATCGAAGCTTGCCGCCTGCGACGCAATGCGATCCGATTCCTGCGCAAAACCGCTCACCGCAATAAATACGGCTGAGGTAAGGCCGACTTCTGAACGCAACAGTTGCGCGACCTGAAATCCATTCATTCCCGGCATGCCGATGTCGAGTATGACCACCTCCGGCTGGAGACTGGGTGCCTTTTGCAACGCGCTTTCCCCATCATGAGCAATATGTGTGACATGACCAAGGGCCTTGAGGAGTTCACTGAGAGATTCCGCCGCATCGATGTGGTCATCGACGATCATGATGTTGCGCGAATGATTGCCGTTCATTTCCGTATTTGTCGGCATGTCGGTACGCGGAACCATATCGACTCTCCACAATGAAATCCGCCGATGCGGACACTCACGGTTAAGATGTGCGGACAATGAAGGCGTTTCATTATTCCAGTTCGATTTTGAGGCGCGTAAAGCGTGCAGGGCGCGTTTTCTGCATAGCATCTATAATCGACTCCAGCTTCACTACCTCAACGCGTCGCAGAACGCGGAGTGCGATCACGGAGAACATATGAAACCATCTGTCGGCTCTCACTGGGACGTTGACAGTATCTTGCGGGTCGGCATGCAGTCATTGCTCGACCTGTTCGACGATTCTTGCGAAGGTACGATGGCAGTCGATGAGCATGGCCGCATCGTCTGGATCAATGACAAGTACGTCGCCCTCCTCGGACTAAAGAGCGCAAGTGAGGCGCTCGGCAAGCCCGTCGAGGAAATCATTCCCAACAGCCGCATGCGCGAAGTCGTGCAGAACGGCAAACCCATCCTGCTGGATATCATGATGATTCGCGACCAGCCGCTGGTCGTGATGCGAATACCGCTCAAAGATGAGTCGGGAAAAACCATCGGCGCGATCGGCTTTGCGCTGTATGACCGACTTCAACGATTGAAACCGCTCGTGTCGAAATTCGCCGAGCTGCAATGGGCGCTGGCCAACACGCAGAAGGAATTGGCCCAGCTGCGTCATACCAAGTATTCGATCTCGAGCTTCATCGGCGTCAGCCCGGCATCACTTGAATTGAAGCATCGCGCGCGGCGCGCGGCGCAGCTTGATACGACCGTGTTGCTGCTCGGGGAAACCGGCAGCGGCAAGGAATTGCTGGCGCACGGTATTCATGCAGCTTCCGGCCGCGCAGGCAAGCCCTTCGTCGGCGTGAACATCGCAGCAGTCCCGGAATCGCTGCTTGAGTCAGAATTTTTTGGAGTTGCGCCTGGGGCTTATACTGGCGCCGATCGCAAGGGCAGGGATGGCAAGTTCAAGATTGCCGACGGCGGTACGCTTTTCCTCGATGAAGTTGGCGACATGCCGCTGCAGATGCAGGCCAAGCTGCTACGCGTACTGCAGGAACAGGAAATCGAACCGCTTGGCTCCAACAAGATCACCAAAGTCGATGTGCGCGTGATTGCGGCGACGAGTCATGACTTGAAGCAGTTGGTGGCGGACGGCAAGTTCCGTTCCGACCTTTACTACCGCTTGAACGTGCTGCCTATCGTATTGCCACCGCTCAGGGCGCGGCTGGCGGATCTGGATGCCTTGTGCGAACACCTGCTGGAGCAGATTGCGACGCGTACCGGCATGCCGCAACGCGAGCTTGCGCCTTCTGCACGTGCATTGCTTGCCTCATACAGCTGGCCCGGCAATGTGCGTGAGCTGCGCAATGCATTGGAACAGGCGGGAATGTTGACCGACAGCCTTAGCCTGACCTCGGAAGATTTTGCTTCCATCATTCCTGTCGAAGCAGTTGCTTCGACCAATCCTGCTCCGGACCTGAGTGACGCATCGCAGCTGGCAGTGCAGGAACCCGCGGAAATCCCGGTACGCCCTTTGCCGGAAGCGGTTTCCGACCTTGAAAAGCAATTGATCAATGCCGCGCTGGCCAGTACTGGCGGAAACAAGGCGTCCGCGGCGCGGATGCTCGGAATATCACGCGCGACCCTCTATCAGAAGTTGGCTGAATACAAAATGTCTGAATAATAGACATGTGTCTGGAATCAGGACGCCTCTATTCCTGATAAAAATCAGCTAGTTACGATTTTGCATGTCAGACATGTATGAAAATCATACGGTTTTTCTTTGCGGTCCTCCTAAAGTCGGCCTCCCATTTCGGCCCGAATCTTAAGAACCTTATTAAAATCAACTACTTGTCTCTGCTGGCACGCCATTTGCCATAAGTGGTTATCGCGAACAACGGCCTTATCGATTTGGCCTTGTTCGATAACAACGACATGGAGACAACGTGCGGCTTTCGAACAAAGTGGCGCTCATTACGGGCGCAAGTCGTGGCATCGGCAAGGCAACTGCGCTGAAGTTTGCGCGTGAAGGCGCGAAGGTTGTGGTCTGCGACCTGGATGATACTGTCGCGGAAACAGTCGCCGAAATCCGTCTGCAAGGCGGCAACGCCATCGGATTCAAGGTCGATGTGACGAAGCAGGACAGCATCGCCGCCATGGTCAAGGGCGCACTCTCATCCTTCGGCCAGATCGACGTGCTCGTCAACAATGCCGGCATCGTCGCCGATGCACAGCTCAAGAAGATGACCGAGGAGCAGTTCGACAAGGTCATCGACGTCAATCTCAAGGGCACATACAACTGCACCCGCGCCGTCGTAGACGTCATGCTGGAACGCAAATCCGGCGTGGTGCTCAACGCCTCTTCGATTGTCGGCATCTACGGCAATTTCGGGCAGACCAATTACGCAGCAAGCAAGTTCGGCGTGATCGGCATGGCCAAAACATGGGCGCGGGAACTTGGACGACACGGGATTCGCGTCAATGCCGTATGCCCCGGCTTCATCCAGACTTCCATCATCAGCGACATGCCCGAGAAAGTGGTGCGCGGCATGGAAGAGCGCGTGCCGCTCGGCCGCCTCGGCAAGCCCGAGGAAATCGCCAATACTTTTGCCTTCCTGGCTTCCGACGAAGCCAGCTACATCAATGGAGCAGTTATCGAAGTGAGTGGAGGCATGACGCTGTAAGCATTGCAGTTCCGAACAAGAAGATTTCGACGAAGACGTCGTTCAACCCAAGGAGCGAGACAAATGGCAATACATACACGTACAACAACATGCATCACTCCCCTGATTGCGGCTGGCTTGCTGGCGGCTTGCGGCGGAGGAGGCGATTCAGCGCCGCTGGAAGTGGGACAACCGAATGCGCTGCCGGCCTTCATCAAGGGTTCCGTGCGCGCCACTGCCTATGACGGCAACAGCGACGACCTGTTGACTGCAGGCCTCGGCGCCTCGGGCCTTGCCGGCGCAAGCCCGACCTTCGCCAACCCGGCCAGCCCGACGGCTGCCGAACTTCGCCGCAACGCGATCTACAACAACTATCGCGCGCTGGTCGATATCGCAGCCAACGGCGGCTACGGCACACTTTATGGCCCGAATGTAGACAAGGACGGCAACGTCACCACCGGCTCCGGCAAGATCGCTGGCAAGGAATATATCGCCTACGCCGATGACGGCAGCGGTGCGCAGAACGTGGTGATGATGGTCCAGGTGCCGAGCACGTTCGATTCGACCAAGCCCTGTATCGTCACCGCAACCTCGTCCGGCTCGCGCGGCGTCTATGGCGCCATCGCGACTTCCGGCGAGTGGGGACTGAAACATGGTTGCGCGGTCGCCTATACTGACAAGGGATCGGGCAACGGTTTCCACGATCTGCAAAGCAACAAGGTCACTCTGATCGACGGCACGCTCGCCGACGCATCGACCGCCGGCACCGCGGCACAGTTCCGCGCAGCGATTACCGATGCTGCTCGCGCTGCCTACAACGCGCTGTTCCCCAACCGCGTCGCCTTCAAGCATGCTCACTCGCAGCAAAACCCGGAAAAGGACTGGGGCAAGAATACGCTGCAAGCGGTGGAATTCGCCCTCTACGTGCTGAACGACCAGTACGGTACGCAGGACAATGGCTTCAAGCGCCGCACCATTGGTCCGTCCAATACCATGGTCATTGCATCGAGCGTTTCCAATGGCGGTGGGGCAGCAGTCGCAGCAGCGGAACAGGACACCAGCAATCTGATCGACGCAGTAGTAGTGTCTGAGCCAAATGTGCAGCCGAAGTCGACCAATGGCCTGACGATCAAGCGCGGCAGCAAGACGATTACGACTTTCGGCAAGCCGCTCATCGATTACTTCACTTACGCCAACCTTTACCAGCCTTGCGCGGCGCTCGCCGTGCCTGGCAGCCCGGGTGCTGCCCTGTTGTCGGCCACCAATTCCGCCAACCGCTGCGCCGCGCTCGCAGCAAAGGGACTGGTTAACGGCGCGACCACCGCTGACCAGGCTGCCGATGCGCTGGCCAAGTTGCACGCCTACGGCTGGGAAGCGGAATCCGACCCGCTGCAATCGTCGCACTATCGACTCGCAGTACCGGCGATCGCTTACACCTATTCCAACACCTATGGCCGCTTCAGTGCTATCGACAATCTGTGCGGATTCAGCCTTGCGAATACCGATGCTACTGGTAACGTCGTGCCGCAGAACGCCACGCTGCAAGCAGGACTCTTCGCTACGGGTAACGGCGTGCCGCCGACCACCGGCGTCAATATCGTCTACAACGATTCAGTCGGCGGTG
>DASVLM010000449.1:0-2413 GCA_036384875.1 Noviherbaspirillum sp. | reverse complement strand
CTGGGCATCGATTGCCGCTACTGCCACACCTCGGTCGAGAAGTCTTCCTTCGCCGGTCTGCCGACCACGCAGATTTGCCTGACCTGCCATTCGCAGTTGTATCGCGACTCGCCGATGCTGGCGCCGCTGCACGCCAGCATGCGCGACAACAAGCCGATCCAGTGGAACCGTGTGCACGACCTGCCGGACTTCGTCTATTTCGATCACAGCATTCATGTCAACAAGGGCGTCGCCTGCATGGAATGCCATGGCCGTGTCGACCAGATGCCGCTCACCTCGCGTGTGGCCTCGCTGAACATGCAGTGGTGCCTGCATTGCCATCGCAATGCGAAGCAGCACGTTCGCCCGCTCGCCGAGGTGTTTTCCATGACCGATACGCGTCCGCTGTCGCAGCAGGAAATCAAGCAGCTGAACCGGTTGTACCAGTTGCAGGACACACGTCGCCTGACCGATTGCTCGACCTGCCATCGATAGAGGAGCCATGCCGCATCGCAAGCACATTCCCATCCTGCCCGCCGGCGAACCGGAGAGCGCCGAACGCCGCGCCTTCCTGAAGATCATGGCGGCATCGATGGCGCTGGCCGGCGCCGGCTGCAGCGGGCCGCCGCAGGAAGTGATCGTGCCTTACGTGAAGATGCCGGAGATGATGGTGCCCGGCAAGCCGCTGTATTACGCGACGACCTTCATGCATCGCGGCTATGCGCACGGCGTGCTGGTGGAAGGCGACATGGGGCGGCCGACCAAGGTGGAAGGCAATCCCAATCATCCGGCCAGCCTCGGTGCCACCGGCGTGTTCGCACAGGCATCCGTCCTGCAACTGTGGGACCCGGATCGCTCGCAAACGGTGCGGCAAGGCGATGCGCTGTCGACCTGGGAAGAATTCAAGCCGGTCGTGCTGGCGCAGCGCGCCAAATGGGATGCCGATGGCGGCGCGGGCTTGCGCATCCTCACCGGCACCATCACATCGCCGACGCTGGCCGACCAGCTCGCCGCGTTACTGGCGCGCTATCCGAATGCGCGTTGGCATTGCCACGATCCGCTGCACGACGACGCGGGCATCGAAGCCGCGCAGCTGGCGTTCGGACGACCGGTGGACATGCTCTACCGTTTGGACCGCGCAGCCGTCGTGGTCGGCTTCGACGCCGATCCCTTCAGCGACTCGCCCGGCGCCATTCGTTACGCACGCGACTTCATGCGCGACCGGCGCAGCGACGCGCCGCAATTCGACAAGCGGCTGTACGTGCTGGAAGCGAGTCCCGGCCTGTTCGGCGCGATGGCGGACAATCGCCTCGCCATGCCGCCGCATGACATAGAAAGAACCGTCTGGCGCATCGCCGCCCGGATCGGCCTGCCGGGCTTGCCATCCGACATTCCACCCGCAGCCAATCCGCAGGCGGCGCAATGGGAGCAGGTACTGGCAGAGCGTCTTTCTGCGCAACGCGGCACGTCGGCGCTCGTGGCCGGCGGTAGTCTTTCGCCGCGCACCCGCGCCTTGGTGCATTTGATGAATGCGCATCTTGGCAATCTCGGCAGTACGGTGGCGCCGATTGCAGCAGTCGAGGTGCGACCGCAGAGCCATGCCGAATCGATCGCCTCACTGGCCGACGACATGCGCGCCGGCAAGGTCGCCGCGCTCGTGATGCTGGAGACGAACCCGGTCTACGATGCGCCGCCGGACATCGAGTTTGAACAAGCGCTGCGCAAGGTGCCGTTCTCGGTGCATCACGGCTTGTACCGCGATGAAACTGCAATGGCTTCTACCTGGCATTTGCCCGCAACGCACACCTACGAACAATGGAGCGACGGCCGCGCCTTCGACGGCACCGCCTCCATCGTGCAACCCGTCATTGCACCGCTGTACCAGGGCCGTTCTGTGCACGAGTTGGTTGCCCTGCTGACGGACGGACAGAGTCAGCCTGGCTATGCACTGGTGCGGCGCTACTGGCAGGCGAACCGCAAGGGAAATTTCGAACGCTTCTGGCAGGACAGCTTGCGCACTGGCGTGATTGCAAACAGCGCAAGCACCGCGCTCACGCTGCGACCTGCGCGCACCGTGCCTGCACCCGCATTCGACGGGCCCGCGTTGCGTGCCTTGTTCGTGCCTGACTTGTCGGTCGGCGGCGGCGAGTATGCGAACAATGCCTGGCTGCAGGAATTGCCGCGCCCCTTCAGCACCATGACCTGGGACAACGCCGCACTCATCAGCGAGAACACCGCGCATGCGCTTGGTGTGCACAGCGGCGACGTGCTGCGCCTGTCGCTGAAGGACCGGCCGGAGATAGCAGTCGAAGCGCCGGCGTGGGTCTGGGCTGGCCATGCCGATGGCGCTGCCACGCTCTACCTCGGTTATGGCCGCCGCGCGGCGGGGCATGTCGGCAACGGCGTCGGCTTCGATGCCTACCGCTTGAGGGCG
>DASVLM010000448.1:0-1940 GCA_036384875.1 Noviherbaspirillum sp. | reverse complement strand
TTTGTGAAACGGATAGGCAATATTGTCGCGATTGTTCACGACGGCCCAGAGTTCGTTCGTTCCGGGCCTGAATGCCAGTCCTTCTGCGTTGCGCAAACCTCGTGCGTACAGGCGGCGATTCTTGCCTTCAGTGTCGTACTCATAAATCGCACTGCGTATCGGATCGGATTTCGTATCGCTTTCACACGCGTTGCAGGTGGACGCAATCGAAACATAGAGCTTGTCGCCGTGAAGAGCAATGTTCTTCAGCTGATGGCCGTAAGAGCCCTTTAGCTCCGGACTGGATGCGTCGGGCAAGTGGTCCACGACGGTTTCGATTTCGCCGAGATGCGATTGTCCTTCAGCATACTTGGTGCGTACGATGCGATTCGATTCGGCGATATACAGGTACATGCTGTCCCGTATCTGCTGGAAGACCATGTCGTGCGGATTGTGCAGGTCAGATGCATAGGTGAAGCGTTGCAGCTTGCCGGCATTGTCCTGGCGAAGCAATGTGATCGTGCCGGCTCCCGGCTGCGAGACAAGCAGGTCGCCATTCGGTGCAACTGCCATGAAACGCGCGCCAGAGACTCGAGCAAAGACGCGTATCGAAAATCCCGGCGGCACAACAAGCGTACGAGGTTTGTTGAACGGACGTGTTGCCATGTCGTCTGGAACCTGGACCGTGACTTGATGGCTGGCTGGTGGTGGAGGCGTTGATGCTGCCGCAAAGGCGGCCAGGTATATCGACAGGGAAAGCAGCGCGGCAGTTGCGCCGGCAAGCAGAGATGCGGAAATTGTCGGAGCTCTTTGCATCCATTCCTCCCATTCGGTTCATCCGCAAGCGAAAGGGCGGCGGTTGCCGGCATGTGATGCCGGCAACGGAATTGCAATAGAGTTACTGTGCGACCCAGCCGCCGTCCATGTTCCAGGCCACGCCGCGCACCTGGCTTGCAGCGTCGCTCGAAAGGAAGACCGCCAGTTCACCGAGTTGTTCCGGTGTCACGAATTCGCCCGACGGCTGCTTTTCGGCGAGCAAGCTTTTCTTGGCTTCATCATTGGACATGCCTTGCTGTGCGGCGCGCGCATCCACTTGCTTTTGCACCAGCGGTGTCAGGACCCAGCCCGGGCAAATCGCATTGCAGGTGACGCCGGTATGTGCGTTTTCGAGCGCCGTGACCTTGGTGAAACCGACGATGCCGTGCTTGGCGGCCACATAGGCCGATTTCTGGGCCGAGCCGACCAAGCCGTGTACCGAAGCGATGTTGATGATGCGGCCCCAATTGCGTGCCTTCATTGCCGGCAGTGCGAGTCGCGTCGTGTGGAAGGCGGAGCTCAGGTTGATTGCAATAATGGCATCCCATTTCTCGACGGGAAAGTCTTCGATATTGGCGACGTATTGAATGCCGGCGTTATTGACGAGAATGTCCACGGCGCCGAATTGATCCGCTGCAAAACGCATCATGGTTTCGATCTCGGCGGGCTTGGACATGTCGGCATTGTGATACGCCGTCTTTACACCGAACTCGTCCTTGACACTCGCCTGCAGTGCCTCGATCTCCTTCAAGTCGCCGAAGCCGTTGAAGACAATGTTCGCTCCTTGTGCAGCGAACTTCCTTGCGATGCCGAGGCCGATACCGGAGGTGGAACCGGTGACCAGCGCAGTCTTCCCTTGAAGCATAGTGCCATTCATGTTGTCCTCTGCGAATGAAATTTGGAGATGGTCTCAAGTTACCCAAGATTTTAAGCGGAACGGCCAGTAAAATGTGGGAATGACAATCGGATACTTCCCAAAATGACTCAGCCTGTTCTGAAATCAGTCCAATGCCTGTCGCCGGCCGGTCTGCACAAGATGGCCTACAAGGAATGGGGCGACCCGGCCAATTCCAAAGTCCTGGTATGCGTGCATGGCGTGACCCGGGTTTCCGATGATTTTGACAACATGGCGCAGGCCTTGTGCG
>DASVLM010000447.1:0-5860 GCA_036384875.1 Noviherbaspirillum sp. | reverse complement strand
AGCCAAGTGATGTTCAAGTTTCTCAGGAAGGTCGAGGAAGATCCGGACGGCGGAAAGGCCCTTCCTGCTGAGGGAGGCGGACAGATCGCCATGTTTGCCCTGAAATCAGGCGGAAAGAAGGATGTCGTTGCTTACGACGATGTTGCCGACATCCCTGAGCATGATGAATTGTTGACGGCGAGCGGCCATCCGTCATTCGCGGTGCCGGAAGTGCAGCACCAGCAGGTGGCGGCCGTCCGGCAAGGGCACGCTGCGCTGTTACTGGCCACGGATGAATTTTCCAGGAGCGTCGAATATCTGTCGCTGCGGCAGCGGTTGCGCTCCAAGTTCGCCGATGTGCGCGAGGCGATCGCCACGCCTACCGTGCTGCTGTCGCTGTATTCGCAGACGGCCAGTCACGGCAAGCATGTGGACCGGCGTGACGATGAAGATCCGCTGTCACGGGAGCTCTTCCAAACGCAGGTCGAGAAGGGAATTCGAGCACGCTGCACGGATATCCATATCGTGATCATGGAAGACGCTCCGACAGCCGTGGTGTTGCACCGCATCGACGGATTGATCTGCCTGGCCGATCGCATTCCTCAGGTACATGCGCTTGCGGCGGTTGGCGTTGCCTTCAACAAGCTGGCGGACAAAGGAACGCGCAGCGACGGCACCTTCATTCCAGGAAGACATCAGTACGCAAAGATCCCGGTTGTCGTGGATGGGGATTCTTACAATCTGCGATTCCAGTCATTGGCCGTTGCGGGCGGGCTTCGTGTCGTTTTACGAACCCTTGAGACCTCGAAGAGCAAGAATTCGGATGCCAAAACGTTCGAGCAGCTTGGATATTCACGGGATCAGTGCCGCCAGCTCCACAACGGTTCGCGCAGGACAAAGGGAGGCATTTTCATTGCCGGTCCTACGGGCTCCGGGAAAAGCACGACCTTGAAGACGATGATGATGTCGTCGCCGACGAGACACCGCCGCATTCAGCTCACCGTCGAGGATCCGGTGGAGTACAAGATTTTCGGCGCCGGCCAGGTTTCACTGCAACGTTCGGCAAAAGATGAAGGCGACGCGGATATGAACGCGGCGATGCGTGCCATCTTGCGCTGCGATCCGGACGAACTCATGGTCGGGGAAATCAAAGACCCGGAAATGGCCGAGCTGCTGGAAGGTTTTATTCTGAGCGGTCACAAGAGCCTGACTTCGGTGCACACGACGTCCGCGTTTGAAATCGTGACACGTCTCGCCTCGAAGAAGTTAAAAGTTTCTCGGGATGCGATGGAGGCTCGCAACTTCCTGACGCTCCTGATTTACCAGAATCTGGTGCCGGTGTTGTGTACAAAGTGCCGCATCCCGGCTTCACAAGCGTCCGAGGAGCAGTTTCCGAGCAGTACACGGCAGGCGTTACGCGACATCTTCAAGGTCAATCCCGACTGCATGTTCGTCACCAACGAATGCGGATGTGAAAAATGCAGCTTCAAAGGAACGATCGGCCAAACCGTGGTGGCGGAGGTCGTTGCACCGGACGACGACATGCGGATGCGGTTCGGATCCGGGCAGTATGCCGCCGCAGAGAAGAAGTGGCGCAGATCGCGCAAGGCAGCATTCGATGAAGAGGATTGCACCGGGAAGACCGCCCTGGAGCATGGCATTTACAAGGCCTGTGTCGGCATGATCGATCCAGTGGTTCTCGAATCGTTCACCGAACCGTTCGAGTCATATCAAGTGGTGGAAAGTTCGAAGGAGTAATACATATGCTTCAAAACCTGCAATTGTGGTTGGCGAAGACGTCATTTGGTTCTCGCCGCTTGGAATTTTACGAAGATTTGGCGGAAGCGCTCGAAGACGGTGCCGCCCTGGTCGAACAGTTGGAAGTATGGTCCGCGCGCGCTGAAAAAGAGGGTGACGTCGTCGCACCTCTGTATCGTCTTTGGTTGCGCAGAATGGACGATCGTTCCTTCGCCCAAGCCCTGATCGGCACTGTTCCAGACACGGATGTGCTGATCCTCGAAGCAGCTGAGGAGGCAGGCAACCTCCCGGAGGGTCTACGGTTTCTTCGGAATATTGTCGAGGCAGCCAGTGACATGAAATCGTCCATGATAGGCGCGGTGTCTGGCTTCGCTGCGCTGTCGCTCCTGATCGTTGGCATGTTGTTCGGGCTCTCCAATTACGGCATCCCTGTCATGGAAGAGATCGTGCCGGCCAACGCCTGGCCCGCCATCGGAGTAATCCTGCGCGATGTCGCGCACATTGTCACGGGCTACGGGGTCTGGTTGCTCATCGCCGCAATCGCCGGCGGCGCACTGTTCATCTGGTCATTGGCGCACTGGCGCGGCAGGGCGCGCGTTAAGGCTGACGAATACGTTCCCGTCTACAGCATCTATCGGGAGTTCAATGGCGCACTCTTTCGCGTGATGCTCTCGGCGCTCATGAAAAACAAGGTCAGTTTGACGGAGGCGCTGGATAAGCTTGCAAAGCGCGCGAATCCCTGGTTGCGCTGGCACATTCGCACAACGTTGCGCAGACTCGACTACGAGTCTGACCAGCCCGCGAAAGCATTCGCCACGGGCATTTTCAACAAGCGTGAAACCTGGCGATTCATCGATTATGGCGCGCGCTCGAGCTTTCCCGTTGCGATCGGCAAGCTCGGCCTGCAGTCCATCGACAAGGTCACCAAGTCCGTGAAGCGATCCGCCGCCGTGCTCAACAAGATTTTGTTACTGGTCGGCGGCGGCGTATTGGGTTTCATCGTCATCGGCATGTTGTTGACGGGCTATGAGGCGCAAACCGCGCTCCAGCAGCAAGTGCAGTCGGTGTCGACCACGACGAAATAGGAGGGAAAGGCGAACAAGTGTTTGCGGTATCCAGTTTCTTTTTGACGTGTCGATTCATTCATCATTCATAGGGAGCATCAAGCATCATGAAAACAAATTTCAGGAAACACAAGCAGCAGGGTTTTACTCTTCTCGAACTCGGCATCGTGGTCACGATTGCCCTGATCCTCGTCGGGGTTGGCGTGACGAAGGTGCCGAAGATCCTAGCCGATAACAAATCCAACTCGGAGATCTCGGAGTTGCCGCAGATCGTCACCAATACGCAGAAAGCCGTGGCCAATCAGCAAAGCTATACCGGCATGACACTGGACACGCTCATCCGTCTGGACGTCTTCCCGCAGAACCGCGTCACGATCCCTGGCGCCGGCGCCGCGACGGCGACCAATCGGTGGAACGGGCCGATCACTTTCGCCGCGGGCACGATCGCAACCGCTGGCGATATCGGACGCTACGTTTATTCCGGCGTACCGGCTTCGGAGTGCAAAAACGTTGTGATGGGCGTCGCGCAAAACTTCCGGCGCATCTTTGTCGATAGCGCGAATTCTGGCACTGCCGGCGCAGGAACGGCAGTGAAGGCGGATGGTGCGGTGGTCGATCCGGTGGCGGTAGGTACGGCGTGTACCGGCGCCGGCAGTAGCATCACGTTCGATTTCGCGAAGTAAAGCTTCATTCTGGCCGGGCCGAACACGGCCTGGCTCTCTTTCGCTTTCCAGAGTCCATTATGTTCAAATTTCGGCGCGCGCAACATGGCTTCACTTTGCTTGAGGTTGGCATTGCCATCACGATCAGCATGATGGCGGCGGCAGCGCTTCTGTGGGGGCAGGCGATGAACTTGCGTGTCTCGAAGGCGAATGCGCAAGGCACGCAGCTAGTAACCCTGAACAATGCGGTGGCAACCTACATGACCACCTACTACAGCCAGTTGGTGAACAACCAGGCGATTGCCGGCTTTGCGAACATTTACGCGCCTACCGTCGCGGAACTAAAGACTGCTCAGATTGTATTACCGCCGAATTTCAACTCGACGAATCTGTTTGGTGGCGGTTATGCCATCGCCATTTCAAAGACGCCTGCCGGATGCACGCCGCCGAACTGCGATATTTCGAGCATCACGAATCTGACCAATGCGATCACGAATCCATTGACCGGGCGGGTCGATGGCGCCGCGCTGGGCAATGCTATCACTGCCATGTCAGTCAGCGGCAGCGATGGCGGCTATTCAACCAATGCCGTACCAGGATCAATCATCGGACAAGGCGGCGCGTGGACAGCAGCAAATCCTGCGGGAAGCGTTGCGGGAATTCTGGCGATGCGGGCGGGTTATGGTTCGAGTGGGTGGGCGCAGTTCATGCGCCGAGACGGGCAGCTTCCCGCGACCGGGCCGCAGGATATGGGTGGCCAGGATGTGAAGAACGTCAACAAGCTCAGTTCGACCAGCATCGCCAACTCGGGCGACGCCACGGTCGGCGGCACGCTTGGCGTCACGGGGCAGACCAGCACGAACGGCATCGCGAATACGGGCAGCCTCAGCACGGGCAACACCACCGTGAATGGCTCTGCGACTGTGACCGGCAATACATCCCTCGGCGGTACGCTGGCCGTCACTGGTTATACCAATACGGCCGGCATCACGAATACCGGCAATCTGACCAATACCGGCGATGTGTCGACTGGCAAGGTGCTGCTGAACACGATCGTGGGCAATGGAAGCGCTTGCGTCGGCTTGAATGGGTATCAAGCGTCGACCGCGGCCGGCTCCATCGTTTCGTGCATCAATGGCGTCTGGCAGACTCCTTCAGGATCCGCGCAGCCGCCTTCCCCTTGCAACGCAACCTCCGTCAATTTCGGCGGTTGCAGCGGCAACCTGCCGTATACCTTGTCGGGACAAAATGCCAGCGCAGCAATGACATACGGGACCGGCAACGCGACGTATAGCTGCAATAACGGAACCTTCTCGCTGGTGTCGTATCAATGCACGCCGCCGCCGGCCTCGTGCAACGGGACATCGGTGTCGTTCGGCGCCGGTTGCAGCGGGACGATTCCTTACACCAGTTCCGGCAGTGTCGCGAGCGCCAATGTCACAACAGGTAGTGGCTATGCGAACTACTACTGCAGCAATGGCAGCTGGTCCCTGCAATCGTTCAACTGCACGCCGCCTCCGGCCGGATGCGGTGCGCAAACCGTGTCCTGGTCGGTAAGCGCGTCTTGCAGCGGCCCGGTGTCGTCGCTTTCTAGTGGAAGCGGCCAGTGGGTGAACGCGAATAATGGGAACAACGGCTCCGTATTTGTGAGCTGTAACAATGGTTCACTGAGCCAAAGTTCGGCAACGTGCACGCCTCAAATCACCTATTACAGCTTTCCAACAACTGCAGGAGGCCAATATCTTGCAGCCAACCCTACGGCGCGAGCGCAATGGTGCAACAACCATGGCAAGGTTCCTGCCGCGAGCGGGCAGATCCAGCAGGATTACGGCGGCCTGGCGTTTCCGTATTGCGTCACAATCGACGGTTTCAACAATTGCCAACCAGGTTGGAGTGGTAGCTGTAGCAACGTTGCACCAGTAAATCCCGGATGCTGGATTCAAACTCAGTTGGCATGCCAATAGTTTAAGCATGCGCATGCGAAAAAGCTTTACAGAATTACCGCATGCGTATACAATAACTCTATTGGTATTTCATGTTGGTTGGAGATTCGCGATGGCTAGGCCCAAATCAGGAAAACCCGTTCTTTCAGCACCGGAGCGAGCGAAGAAGTCAAACGACACATTGGCTGAGTCCGGGGGTAGGCGGTTTAATTTGCGTCTTTCAAAAGAGGCAAACGACGCTTTAGATACGATCGTTGAGTTTGATGAATATCCGGACGAGACAAGCGCCATCAATGGCACGTTGATCGCGCGAGGAAAGCAAATAAAACGGCGACTCAAATCAGACTAATGAACAAACAGATTACAAGAACATGAAGACGTTTAAAGACTATATCGATCAGTATGGCTGGGGCGGCTGGAAAACATCGGTCGGTGGTCAGGATGCTCCGCTCGT
>DASVLM010000446.1:0-3900 GCA_036384875.1 Noviherbaspirillum sp. | reverse complement strand
CGCCAAGTGCAGCGCGGACCTTGTTCTCGATTTCGCGAGCGAGTTCCGGATGCTCCTTGAGATAGTTGCGAGCATTGTCCTTGCCTTGGCCGATACGCTCGCCGTTGTAGCTGTACCAGGCGCCGGATTTTTCCACGATCTTCGCTTCTGCGCCAAGATCGAGAATTTCACCTTCACGGGAGGTGCCTTCCCCGTACAGGATGTCGAAGTGTGCTTCCTTGAACGGAGGCGCAACCTTGTTCTTCACGACCTTGACCTTGGTTTCGTTACCGATGACTTCTTCGCCTGATTTGATGGAGCCTGTGCGGCGAATATCGAGACGAACCGAAGCGTAGAACTTGAGCGCATTGCCGCCGGTGGTGGTCTCGGGGTTACCGAACATGACACCGATCTTCATGCGAATCTGGTTGATGAAGATGACCAGCGTGTTCGTACGGTTGATGCTGCCAGTCAGCTTGCGCAATGCCTGTGACATGAGGCGCGCTTGCAGGCCGGGCAGCGAATCACCCATGTCGCCTTCAATTTCGGCGCGCGGTGTCAGAGCCGCAACGGAGTCGACCACGACGAGATCGACGCTGCCTGAACGCACCAGTGCATCGCAGATTTCCAGCGCCTGTTCACCGGTATCCGGCTGGGAAATCAGCAACTCGGAAAGATCGACGCCGAGCTTTTGTGCATAGATGACATCCAGTGCGTGTTCTGCATCGATGAAGGCGCAGGTGCCGCCCAGCTTTTGCATTTCAGCAATTGCCTGCAGCGTCAAAGTGGTTTTACCGGAAGATTCCGGTCCGTAGATTTCGACGACGCGACCGCGCGGCAAGCCACCGACGCCGAGCGCGATATCCAGACCGAGCGACCCGGTGGAAACGACTTGCACTTCCTCCGCAACAGCCCCATCGGCCATGCGCATCACGGAGCCCTTGCCAAATTGCTTTTCGATTTGCGCCAACGCGGCAGCGAGAGCCTTGCTCTTTTCCGGGTTTTGCGCGGATTTCTTTTCGTCCATAACTAGTTTCTCTCGACGGTTAAGTGGTGACTGGACCGAGATCGTCGATCCGATGACGGCTTTCGAGGCGACAGGCCATACTGTATAAAAAAACAGTGATCTGTGCAAGCACAAATTTTCAAAATGCGGGAAAGTTGATTACGATGGATAACAGGTAAGGCAGAACAGGAGATTGATGTAGTTTCTTGCTGACATAGAAGAAAGGAAATAGACTACGCCAATCTGATTGCAGGTGTCGATGATGCGTATTTTGCTTGCCGAAGACGATAGTGTACTAGCCGACGGTCTCACCCGCTCGCTACGGCAGTCGGGATATGCAACCGATTGCGTCAAGAATGGCATGGAAGCCGATTCGGCGCTGTCCACGCAAGACTTCGATCTCCTGATCCTTGATCTGGGCTTGCCCAAGATGCCGGGGCTGGAAGTATTGCGCCGGCTGCGTGCACGCAATTCTCACCTCCCTGTCCTGATTCTGACTGCGGGAGATTCGGTCGAACAGCGCGTCAAGGGACTCGACCTCGGCGCCGACGATTTCATGGCCAAACCTTTTGCCCTCTCCGAACTGGAAGCGCGCGTGCGCGCCCTGACGCGCCGCGGCGCGGGCGGCGGCCCGACGGTGATCAAGCACGGCCCGCTCACCTACGACCAGGTCGGGCGCATCGCCTACATGAACGACCAGATGCTCGACCTGTCGGCACGCGAACTGGGCCTGCTCGAAGTGCTGCTGCAACGTACAGGCCGCCTGGTGTCCAAGGAACAACTGGTTGACCACCTTTGCGAATGGGGTGAGGAAGTCAGCAACAACGCGATCGAAGTCTATGTCCACCGGTTGCGCAAGAAGATCGAGGTCGGCGGCGTACGCATTGCGACGGTGCGCGGCCTCGGCTACTGCCTTGAAAAATTCTCTGACTCCAATACTGCAACACAAGGTACGCCCCAGAACGGCTGATGCCAACGCATGAGTGAAGCCGATTTTCCGGAAGCGCATGCCGCCTCCGATCCATCCCGGCCGGACGATTCCGCCCAAACCGGCGCTGCGCCGCAGGAGCGCATCCAGCGTTCCCTGTTCGGTGAAATCCTCGACTGGATGCTGGTGCCGCTGCTACTGCTGTGGCCGATGAGCATTGCCATCACCTACCTGGTAGCCAAGTCGATTGCCAACCATCCCTTTGACCGTGCGCTCGACGACAACGTCACCGTACTCGCCCAGCAGGTAAGCGAAGTAAGCGGCAAGGTCGTGGTACGGCTCCCCGGTCCGGCGCGGGACTTCATGCGCGCCGACGACGTCGATGCCGTGTACTACCAGGTCATTGATCCACGCGGCGAATTCGTCGACGGCGACCGCGACATGCCCGCGCCACCTGCGGAAGAAGACAAGCCGCCTTCGACCTCGGTGCAGTTCCGCAATGACACCATCCGCGGCAGCGATGTGCGCATTGCTTATGTCTACGTCGACCTGCGGCACAATCGCAGCGGGCGGGAAGCCTTGAAGGTGCCGTACATGGCGCTGGTGCAGGTCGGAGAAACGCTCGACAAGCGCGCGCATCTTGCCAACGACATCATCAAGGGCGTGATCCTGCCGCAATTCATCATCCTGCCAGTGGCGCTGGCGCTGGTCTGGTTTGCACTGTCGCGCGGACTGTCGCCGCTGGCCGAGCTGCAGCAGCGGATTCGCGCGCGGCGGCCGGATGACCTCAGTCCTATCGATTCCGGCCAGGTACCGGAGGAAATTTCGCCGCTGGTGCGTTCGCTGAATGACATGCTGGGGCGGCTATCGCAATCCATCCAGATGCAGAAGCGCTTCATTGCTGATGCCGCGCACCAGATGAAGACGCCGCTGGCCGGCATGCGTATGCAGTCCGAACTTGCGATGCGCGAGACGGATTACGAGGAAATCCATCGTTCGCTGGCGCAGTTATCCAAAAGCTCGGAGTCCGCGACGCGCCTGGTCAATCAGTTGCTGGCATTGGCACGCGCGGAAAACCAGACGCCGGAAGCGAAACCGTTCGCTCCGGTGGAACTGTGCGAGCTTGCGCGCAATACAGTGCAAGACTGGGTGCAGAACTCGTTCGCGCATCGCATCGATCTCGGTTTCGAACAGCCAGGGCACCCGATCATGGTGCGCGGCAACCCGGTGATGCTGCGCGAAATGCTGTCCAACCTGATCGACAATGCAATCCGCTATACGCCCGAAGGCGGCAGCGTGACGGTGCGGGTGCGCACGGAAGCGCTCGACGGCAAGGCGGTGCTCGAGGTCGAGGACACCGGCCCCGGCATTCCGCCGGCGGAACGTGCGCATGTGTTCGAACGCTTCTACCGCATCCTGGGCAGCAATGTTGAAGGCAGCGGCCTCGGGTTGTCCATCGTGCGCGAAATCGCGCAACAGCATGAAGCCGATATCGAGATACTCAACAATCCGCGCAGCCATGATCCGCGCCTTCCCGGCAGCCTGTTCCGCGTCACGCTGCGCATGGAGCGGCCGCCGGAATTCATCGAGGACATAGGCTGACATGGGCCGCGACACGAGTGCGATGCAAACTCGGCTGAGCCGTTACTGGCCGCGGGTGCGGTTGTTCAGTTTCCTGCTGCTGGGCGTCTGGTTCCTGATGACCTTCCTCGCCATCTTCTTCGCGCGGGAGTTGGCGGACTTCGATTTCTTCGGCTGGTCCGTGTCCTTCTACCTTGCGGCGCAAGGGTTGGTCTTGCTCCATCTTGCCTTGATCGGTGTGTACGTGAAATGCATGCAGCACTTTGACCGCATGCTCGGGAATGAGAAAACCAATGGCGAATAATTCATTCTCCAAGCGCTTGTCCAACTATTACGGCTGGTATACCTGTGGCTTCCTCGTGTTCCTGATCGCGCTTGCCATCCTGGAAAAGGAAGGCATGCCGCG
>DASVLM010000445.1:0-3546 GCA_036384875.1 Noviherbaspirillum sp. | reverse complement strand
GTTTTCGCGCCGAGCGAAATGCCGCGCAACACGGCTTCGTCGACGTTATAAGCGCAGCCGAACGGATAGTTGCCGGGGATCGGGCACTCCTGGCTCTTGGCGGTCACCAGCAGATCGGTGATGCGGTTGCGGTACACCACGGCGCTCAGCTCGGAATTCCCGTCGTCGTAATAGACGCCAGCTTCGGCATTGCGGCCGCGTTCCGGCTTGTCCGACGGCACGCCGAACCCCGGATAGTAAAGTTCGTTGAAGGTCGGCGCGCGGAAGCTGGTGCCGACGCTGGCGTTGACGCGCAACGCATTGGTAACACGATAGCCGTAGCCGACATTGCCGGTGGTGTGCGAGCCGAACTGGTCGTTGTTGTCGTTGCGCACGCTGACGCTGCCCAGATGACGGCTGACCTTCATCTGGTACGCCACGCCAACAGCGTTGGTGGTGCGCATGCCGTTCAACGCAGTGGTAGTCGTATCGACCTTTTCCTTTTGCTGTTCAACCAGCACCTGCAGTACATCGGAATTGCGCACGAAGAAATTGTTCTGCCAGCTGATGCCGGTGCGGCGGGTATTGAAGCTGCTGGGGAACGAACCGACACTATCGCTCACGTCCTTCGACTGGCTGACCTGGAAATCGCTGGTCCAGTTGGGGGCGAAGCGATTGCGCGCATACAAGGCATAAGTTTCGAGCTTCTGCAGGTTGCGGTCGTCGAAGCCGGGGCCGGAATCAAACTGCGCATCGAGATGACTGTTAAGGAAGGTAAAGCCGACTTCCTGGTCCTTCGCGTATTCGAAGCTGAACCGCCCGCTGCCGCCGTCGTTCTTGTAGCCGTCCTTGTCCGGGTTGTAGAGGAACGGGCCCGCTCCTGGCTTGGTTGCGGAGAAGCCATCCGACTGTTCATGCGAGGCCCGCAGGGCGTAATGGAATCCGCCGCTCGAACCGGAAACACCTGCTTCGAGATTGCGTGAGGCATAGCTGCCAATGCTGGTGGACACGATGGGCGACGGCGCGCCCTCGCCTTTCTTCGTGAAAATCTGGACGACGCCGCCGACAGCATCCGCGCCATACAGGCTGCTCAACGGACCGTAGACGATTTCGATGTGGTCGACTTGCGATAGCGGAATCGCGGACCATGTAGCGCCGCCCGTGGTAGAAGTGCCAATGCGCACGCCGTCAACCAGCACGATGCTCTGCTTGTTGTCGGTACCGCGTATGAAGACGGAAGCATTCGTGCCTGGCCCGCCGCTACGCGCAATTTCGATGCCGCGCTTGCGCTGCAAGAGGTCGACGATGGACATCTGGCCAGCCTTCGCAATTTCTTCCGATGAGATAGTAATGTTGTCGGCGAGCACGTCCTGCGCGATCTGCGGCGTGCGGGTCGCCGTGACAAGCACAGCATCGGGATTCTTGTTCTGGGTCGCCTGCGCAAAGGCAGCGACGGAAAATACGGAGCAGACCGCAAGGGCAATGGCATGCGGCCTGAGCGGCGCGAAGCCGGGAACAGCGTGAGTCATTATCGATTCCAGGAAGTAGTCAACCCGGCCTGCGTCCCCGCAGCCGGGATGGAACAGAAGCGTCCGGAAAGGAATCGTCAATCGAGGAAAGCATGGCGTCGCCATGGCATTGCCGCGCCGCGAAGATCCCCGTCCGCACACATCCACCTGCTCTGGCCGGTATCCGGGCTGGCAAGTCGAACCGGTCGACCTTCCCATGCAGACTGCACAGTGGTATCGAGAGAGACCGGCTGTCATGCGGATGCATGACGCTTGCTTACCGTTGCGGGGGCAGCACACGTTGGTCTTTTGCGAGACTCCGTGTTTCCCGTTTAACTGCACGCATGGACATGCGCGCGAGCACCAAAACATGCGTATTGTAAAGCTTGCAGCACACCGTCACAAGGCAAACGGCCTGAATGGCAAATGGTGTTAGTCGATTAGCAATCGAGTGCGATCAACTCGCCGCAGTCGATCTTTCGTGGCGTACGTGCCACTGACAGTGCGGCACTCAGGAGATCCACGCCTGCTGCAATTTCAAGCAGGAGCCGGATGACGCCGGCATGCGTGACAACGATGATGTCTTCCGCACGCAAACTTTTCGCATCTTCGAGAAAATCGTTCAAGCGCTTCGCTACCTGCATGCCATTCTCACCGCCACCGGGACGATAGAAAGCAAGATCCGCCACCCAAGCGTCGATATCCTCCTTGCGGATAGCTTCCCATGCCCGCATTTCCCAATCGCCAAAATGCATTTCGACAAGACGCTTGTCATGTATCGGCGGTGCGGAAGACAGCGCATGCGCCAATCGTGCGGCGAGTTCACGGCAACGCGCCAACGGACTTGAGAATATCGGCACGCCAGCAGGCAGCGCAGGCAGCAATGCGGCAAGCGTCGATTCCATGTCGTCCGGACACACCGGCACATCCGAACTGCCGTAACAAACGCCGGGTGCGATCAAGAGGCGAGGATGACGAATCAGGTGCAGCCGCATCTCACTTCACCGTAGCCAGCAAGGCGAGATAGAACACCACTTCCGTTACCTGCTGGACCGCGCCGAGGCAATCGCCGGTATAGCCGCCTATCCTTTTGCGAAACAGTCGTGCCATCCATACGGTGGCACATGCCATGGCAAAGCCGCTGACCGCGATGTCTTTCCAATGCAATGCATCGCTTGCCTTCATCGCGACGAACGGAATGGCTACAGTGATCGCCGCAATCAGCAGCTCGCCGTTCGACATGTGCTGCGCAAGAGGTTTTGCCTTGCCTTCGGCTTTCGCATAGTCGAGAAAACGGATAAGGGAGCCGGAGAAAAACCGCGACAGCGGATGCGCAATGAACAAGGCTGCGGTCGCCGTCGGTCCAAGCAGGGAAAGTGCCGTGCATTTGAGCGCAAGCAGCATCGCGATGCCGATCGCGCCATATGCACCGATGCGCGAATCCTTCATGATCTCCAGCACGCGCTCGGGCGTCATGCCGCCGCCGAAGCCATCGCATACATCAGCAAAGCCGTCTTCATGGAATGCGCCGGTGGCATAGATGGTGGCGCAGGTCGAGAGCAGAACTGCAATCGCCGGTGGCCAGGCCAGGCCGGCAAGCCAGCAGACGAGCGCTCCAATGCCACCGACGACAATCCCGGCCGCGGGAAAATACCGGCTCGCATGATGCAGCCATTGCGGCTCGAAACCGACCCATCGCGGCACCGGCAGGCGCGTGAAGAATTGCAGCGCGATGAAGAACAGGCGCACCTGGTGCACCGCGATGCCAATGACGCCTCTTCCTCCTGCGGTCCGCATCACGCTCAAGCTTCCTTGCCGCTGACTTGTGCCGATTCGAAGGTCGCCATCTCGCAGAGAAATGCCGCTGCCGATTGCACCAGCGGCAAGGCCAGCGCGCAACCGCTGCCTTCACCGAGCCGCAAGCCGAGTTGCAGTAGCGGATATGCATCGAGATGATCCAGCATGCGACGATGTCCGCGCTCGTTCGAGCAATGCGAGAACACACAGTAGTCGCGTACCGCCGGTGCCAGTTTGATGGCTGCCGTCAGCGCACTGGTGA
>DASVLM010000444.1:0-3138 GCA_036384875.1 Noviherbaspirillum sp. | reverse complement strand
GCGGAATCGAGCCATTCAACAGCTTGCACAATCTGCTCGAGCTGCAGCGGCTTGACCTGCTTCACTGGAACGGATTGCAGGGCCTTAATGCCGCGCATTACCTTCCTAACTAGCGGATCCTTGGTAGGGTCTGGAAATCCCTGCAATTTGTGCCAATCGGCCAAGCCGGCCAAGCGTTGATTCAGTATAGTGGATCCACGTTTTGAGACAGTGCCGAGGCGGTAGTTTAAGCTGTCGTCCCTGAAAGGATGATAGCGAATGAGTGAAGGGAAGAAGCGCAAGACGCACACGGCGGAATTCAAGGCGAAGGTGGGACTGGAAGCGGTGCGCGGAGTGAAGACGATCAGCGAGATCGCGCAGGCGTACGGCGTCCATCCGGTGCTGGTGGGGCAGTGGAAGAAGGAGATACTGGAACACGCCGGCGCGCTGTTCGAGACCAAGCGCGGTCCCAAGCCGGTCGCCGATGACAAGAGCGGCGAGGATCGCCTGTACGGCGAGATCGGGCGGCTGAAAATGGAAGTGGACTGGCTCAAAAAAAAGTTGGGGGAGTGAGTCCGGAAGCGAGGATGGGCTGGAACGACGGCGCCGACGAGTTGCCCCTGAGCCGCCGGTGCGACCTGGCGGAGGTGTCGCGGGCCACGGTGTACCGGCGGCGGGGCAAGCAAGAGCGGGACGAGGCCGAGCGTGCCGAGGATCTGCTGCTGTGCCGCCTGATCGACGAGGAGTACACGATGCGCCCTTTTTACGGCAGCCGGCGCATGGTGGTGTTCCTGCGCGGCGCGGGTCATGTCGTCAACCGCAAGCGGGTGCAGCGCCTGATGCGCGAGATGGGGCTGGCGGGGATGGCGCCGGGGCCGGCGACGAGCAGGAAGCATCCGCGGCACAAGGTGTATCCGTACCTGCTGCGCGGGGTGGCGGTCACAAAGCCGAACCAGGTGTGGTCTGCGGACGTGACCTACATCCGGCTGGCGCGGGGCTTCGCCTACCTGGTGGCGGTGATCGACTGGTACAGCCGCAAGGTGCTGTCCTGGCGCATCAGCAACAGCATGGACGCGTCGTTCTGCGTGGACTGTCTGGAGGATGCGTTGCGCACGCACGGCAAGCCGGAGGTGTTCAACAGCGATCAGGGCGTGCAGTTCACGAGCCATGCCTTCACGGGCGTGCTCCAGCGCGAAGGCGTGGCGATCAGCATGGACGGGCGCGGCCGGGCACTGGACAACATCTTTGTCGAGCGGCTGTGGCGCAGCGTCAAGCACGAGGACGTGTACCTGAAGGGCTACGCGACCATGGCCGAGCTGATGATCGGGTTGGCGCAGTACTTCGCGTTCTACAACGGTGAGCGGCCGCATCAGTCGCTCGCCTACAAGACGCCCGGCGAGGTGTATGTCAGCGGCCGGAACGGCGGGGCAATGATTGCCGACAAATTCGGCGGCGCGCGGGAGGAATCTCCTGCTTCGCTACGCTGCGCAGGAGATTCCTCCCGCGCAGAACCAGGGCAGCGCTGTTCCGCTGCATGTGAAGAAATGGATGCAGCTTAAATTCGCTGAAAAATTGTCTTGACCGATGGGTCCACTTTACAGCGTTGCAATACTGAGCCGCTCAGCGCTTTGGGCAAGGTAGCGCGCGATGCCTTCGGCGGTAGTCGGCAGCATACCGCGGAACACGACCTCGAAATCCTCGACGGCCGCGCGGTACGCCTTGCGCGTATTGTCCCGCGTGCCAGCCTCAATGTACTTGTCGAGCTCCTCCATAGGATGGATCTTCAGTTCCAAGTGTGGATTGATGTCGATGCAGGCTCGTTTAGCGGCCAGCCCGCATTGCTCGAAACCTCGAAAGCAACCAGTTTAGAATTTCCATAGTACCGGAAGAGGGCGCTCCTTACACTAAACGCAGAGTAAAAATGTGCGAGAAAAACGGTGATGAGTGTGCGAATGCTCTAATAACTTAACAGTAATTCTGAGCTGATTGGCCTCGCCAATATGACCAAGGTAATTCTCGGTGGCGTATGGAAATGTTGTCGCCCATGTATGGCTGGCGAACCGTCGCACCACCCAATGGTCGATTAGCCACTACGCACAATTTTATTGGTACATCTGCCGACGTACATAAACCATGATGCCTGGCCGCTAAACCAAGTGTACCGGAGAGACTGACGCAGCGAATGCGATAGTAATAAGGGCTGGTACGGGAAAATACGCACCGGTGCTAGTTGAAAGATCGAGTGTTACACGGCAACCTTGCGCGCTGAGACGGCTGGAGCTGGACGAGATTTGCGGCTGGCAACTTTCTTGACAGCCGGTTGCATCTGACGTGCACGGGCAAACAAACGCGTGACGCGGTCAAATGCTACTTCGTCACCGGGCAACGGATCCCGGCCCACTAGCTTGTCGAGCTTGTAATTCATAGCAATTTCTTGGTGAAGTACAAGAGAGGTGGCCCCGTTTGATTGGACAGGAATTTCAAGCCGATAAGTGGAGCCTTGCGGATGTAGGGTTATCCATGGCGCCGCTCGCCGCTCCGTGTGCAGAGCAAGAGCGTGCGGCGCGGTGGGTAACCCGGCCTGCCATCTACGCTACCTGTTTGAGTGCCGGCAGATTGGCGAAGTAAATCGCATCCGGCGTCTTTCCGTCAAGCGTGCTGTGCGGCCGCCGGCTGTTGTAGAACTCCAGATAGCGCCCGATCCCGCTCTTTGCCGCGCTCACCGTCTCGTAAGCGTGCAGGTACACCTCCTCGTACTTGATCGATTTCCACAGCCGTTCGACGAACACGTTGTCGCGCCAGCAGCCTTTGCCGTCCATGCTGATGGCGATCCCGTGGTCCTTGAGCAGTTGCGTGAACTCCAGACTGGTGAACTGGCTGCCCTGGTCGGTGTTAAAGATCTCCGGCGCGCCATAACGGGCAATCGCTTCCTGCTGCACCGCCTCGATGCAGAAATCGGTGGTCATCGTGTTTGAGACGCGCCACGACAGCACCCGCCTGCTGGCCCAGTCCATCACGGTGTCACTGCCGGATAGATACTCCCCAATTCTTCCGTTTGAAATTTCCCCAGTTTGAACGGTAAAAGCCGGTGCCGGGATTTTGCGGCGCCGGCTTTCCACTTGCTCCAAGATGTCGCGGTCATGGAAATGAGCGACGGGA
>DASVLM010000443.1:0-9338 GCA_036384875.1 Noviherbaspirillum sp. | reverse complement strand
TGCAGGTTGTAGACGGTCTGGGCCGATTGCGACCAGTCGATGCGGCCGTCCTCGGGCTTGCGGCCGCCGAAGTAGCTGCCTTTGGAGAGATCGTTCGGCAGCTTCGGCGTCTGTCCGGAAAGCATCGCGGGCAACACATTCCACAGGGCTTGCTCGGCGGCGACGGTTACCTTGCCGAAGACCTCAAAGGCGGTATCATCCGGCAGGATGGGCACTGCGGATTGCGCGACGATCGCGCCGGCATCCGGCTTGGCAGCCATCTCGTGCAAGGTTGCGCCGGTTTCGGTTTCCCCGTGCAGCACCGCCCAGTTCACCGGGACGCGGCCACGATACTTCGGCAGCAGCGATCCGTGCATGTTGTAGGCGCCATGCTTTGCCAGTTGCAGCAGGGCGACCGGCAGCATGTGGCGGTAGTAGAAGCTGAAAATGAAATCTGGTTGGGCTGCTTGCACCTGGTGGAAGAGTTGATCCGATTTCGGATCGTCGGGTGTGATGCAGCGAATGCCCTGCTCGGCACACAATGCGGCAACCGACTCGAACCAGATGGTTTCATTCGGATTGTCCTGGTGCGTGACGACCAGTTGCACATCGACGCCGCGTGCGAGCAATACCTTCAGGCAGCGGACGCCGACATTGTGATAAGCGAAGACGACGGCACGCATCGTGTTCAAGCCTTCAATACAGGTTGATCGGCAGACTGCTCCAGTACCGCCTGCACGACGTAGCGCGGACGCCCGCGCACCTGCTGATAGATGCGCCCGACATACTCGCCTACCAGTCCGATGCCGAACAGGATCACGCCCATCAGGAAGAAGGCAATGGCGAACAGGGTGAACACACCCTCGACCTCGGCGCCGAACAGGAAGCGGCGCATCAGCAGCACGACGAACAGTGCAGCCGAGGCAAAGGAGAGTCCGATGCCGAGCATCGAGAACAATTGCAGTGGCACCAGCGAGAAGCCGGTGACCAGGTCGAAATTCAGGCGAATCAGGCTGTAGAGCGAGTACTTCGATTCACCGGCGGCGCGTTCCTCGTGCTCAACCACGATCTCGGTTGGCTTGCGTGCGAAGGTGTAGGCCAGCGCGGGGATGAAGGTATTCACTTCACTGCACTGGTTGACCAGGTCGATCACGTTGCGTCCGTAAGCGCGCAGCATGTTGCCCTGGTCGGTCATCTTGATGCGGGTGATCTTTTCGCGCAGCCGGTTCATCGCCTTCGAAGCGTGTGTCCGCCAAGCGGAATCCTGCCGTTCGCGGCGGATCGAACCGACATAATCGTAGCCTTCGCGCATCTTGGCGAGCAGGTTGCCGATTTCTTCCGGCGGATTCTGCAGGTCGGCATCGAGGGTCACGACGACATCGCCGCGCGTCGCCTTGAAGCCGGCGACGATGGCCATGTGCTGGCCGTAGTTGCCGTTGAAGAGCACCACGCGCGTCACGTCGGGACGGGCGCGGAATTGATCCGACAGGATGACGGCGGAATTGTCTCGGCTGCCGTCGTTGACGAATACGATTTCGTAGGTAATGCCCAGCTTGTCCAGCGCCGGATAGAGGCGCGCGAACAGCTTGGCGAGACCGGCTTCCTCGTTGTAAACAGGGATGACGACGGAAAGTTCGGGTTTCATCAGTCGTGGGTTTATTGTTGAAGGACGGATTTTACCGCGTCGACTGCACGCTCGACATCGCCTTGCGTCATTGCAAAGAACATTGGCAGAGTGATGATCTGGCGTCCCACTCGCTCGGCCACCGGGAACATGCCTTCCTTGAATCCGCGTTCGCGGTAGAGCTTGAACAGGTGGATGGGCGCGTAGTGGTAACCGATGCCAATGTTCCTTTCCATCATCTGCGCCATGAAATGCGAGCGGGTCATGCGCTCGGGCAGTACCAGCTGGAACAGGTGCCAGTTGGTATTCTCGAAATCCGCGACCGGCAACTGGGCGCCGTACTTTTCTTCGAAGTCCTTGCCGAAGCATTCGAAATAATGCTTCGCCAGCGCGCGGCGCTTTGCCGTGATTTCATCGAGATGAGGCAGTTGCCCGAGGCCGATCGCAGCAGCGATGTCGGTCATGTTGAACTTGCCGCCCAGTACGTCGACTTCGATGCCGTCGAAACCGCTGCGCACGACGCCTTGCAGGCGATATTTTTCCGCGAGCGCTGCTTCTTCCGGATTGTTGACCACAAGGCAGCCGCCTTCCGAGGTGGTGATGTTCTTGTTCGCCTGGAAGCTGAAGGAGACGAAATCGCCGATCGAACCGATACGCTTGCCTTTCCATGACGAGCCCAATGCCTGTGCCGCGTCCTCGACCACACGCAGGTTGTGCTTGCGGGCGATGGCGTACAGGCGGTCCATGTCTACCGGCATGCCGGCAAGGTAGACCGGGATGATCGCCTTGGTGCGCGGCGTGATTGCGGCCTCCACCTTGTCGAGATCGATGTTGCGCGTGACCGGATCGATGTCGGCAAATACCGGTGTCGCGCCGACCTCGATGATGACATTCGCGGTAGCTACCCAGGAAATCGGTGTGGTGATCACTTCGTCGCCGGGGCCGATGCCTGCGATGCGCAAGGCGATCTCCATCGTGCAAGTGCCGGAATTGTAGGTGCGGACGATGCGGCCGCCGAACAATTCGGAGAGTTTTGCTTCGAATGCCTGTACTTTCGGGCCGCTGGTGATCCAGCCTGAACGCAGCACATCGCCGACGGCGGCGATCGTTGCTTCATCGATGGTCGGACGAGAGAAGGGCAGGAAGGGTTCGCTCATGGCTGATCCTGTGAAAAGGTTAGCTGCGGGTCAGCAGCACGACGCCGACGATGATGATCGCAATCGCCAGCAGGCGTTGGGCGGAAACGGCTTCGCCGAGAAAATACCACGCACCCAAGGCGTTGACGACGTAGCCGATGGATAGCATCGGGTAGGCGATCGTCACATCGACGCGCGACAGGCCGATGATCCAGACGCCGACCGAAATGACGTAGCAGGCAAGGCCGCCGAGGATGGGCAGTTGGGTGGCAAGCTTGATGCCGGTATCGAGCCAGTTCTGCGCATTGAGATGGATGGCGCCGACGGCATTCGTGCCGGCTTTCAGCAGCAGTTGTGCCACTGCATTGAGCATGATGCCCGTCAGGATGAAGCCGAAAGTCGTGATGTTCATTGTTTTATGTCGTTGGCCACGATGACACGGCGCGGGTCGCGGGAAATGACGCGCATCGGCACGCCTTCTTTCTGCAATTCGGCAAAGGCGTCCGGATGGATGATCGCGAGCGCCTTCTTGCCCGCCGCACGCATTTCTTCCCAGCGGCGGACAAAGTCCTCGCGCTTCGGAATCCAGAGTTGGGGTTCCTGGTCGACGCCGAACTGCATTTCATCCGCATATGCCACCAGAGTCAAGGTGCGTCGCAGGTAGAACGGAATCGATTGCTCGTAGATGTTGACTGCAAAGATCGGCGTATCCGGCGTGAGTTCGGCGGACATCTTGGCGACATGGTCCAAGCCGGCCTTGTAGCGGCCGAGCGGTTCGTGGCCGAGCATCAGCACCTGACCGGAAATGAAGGCGGACATGGCGAGCACGACGACAGACCATTCCCGGCGCGCGCGCGTCAAAACGATGGCAGCTACGCCGCCAATCAATGCAAGTGCTGCTCCGCCGGCGACCCAGGGAGCGTAGGCCTCGTAAAGCGGCCGCTCGAAAGAATTGCTGGCCATGCCCGGTACTTTGCCGAAGAAGGCCAGGCCAACTGCGCCGGCGACTGCGAGCAGCACGGCACTAATGACGATCGCCCGCTTCGATGCGCTCTTGAGCTGAAGCGCAACCAGCAATGCGAGTGCCGGGAAGATCGGCAAGATGTAGGACGGCAGCTTGGAGCCGGAAATGCTGAAGAAGAAAAAGATGAAGGCGCACCAGGCGAACAGCATTTTCGCG
Organism: Noviherbaspirillum sp.; assembly: GCA_036384875.1. GTDB lineage: Bacteria > Pseudomonadota > Gammaproteobacteria > Burkholderiales > Burkholderiaceae_D > Noviherbaspirillum. The sequence goes on along the minus strand of DASVLM010000443.1, from coordinate 5,419 downwards.
GGCTGGAAACCGCCGCGCTTTTCTTTGAACGGCAGCGCGAGAGCCTGCGGCAGCAAGGCCAGCCAGGGCGTGATGCCGAGCAGGAGGATGGGAATGAAGTAGTACCACGGCCCCTCGCGATGATGGACCTTGCTGATGAAGCGCTGGAAGTGCTCGTGAATGAAGAAGAAGCGCAGGAACTCCGGGTTCCTCAGCGAGACGAGCACGAACCAAGGCGCTGAAACGGCAAAGAAGAGCAGCAGTCCCTTGCCGAAGTGCAGACGCTTCCAGAGAGCCCAGTCGCGTGACATCAGGGAATAGACAACCAATACCGCTCCAGGCAGGACGATGCCGATGAGTCCCTTCGACAGCACCGCCAATGCCATGCCGCCCCAGCAGACAAGCATCCAGTTGCGCTGCTCCGTTGCGGTCGCGCCATCGCGTTGCGCCAGCAGCAGTCCGCACAAGGTGATTGTCATCATTGCTGACAATCCCATGTCCAGCGTATCCACATGGCCCAATGCAGCCCAGTAGAAGCTTGAGGCAAGGACAACGCCGGCGTAGAAGCCGACGCGTGAACCGAAAACGCGCCGGGCGGTTCCGGCCGTCATCAACACGCCGAACAGGCCGCAGAGACCGGTCCATAGCCGCGCCTGCCACTCGCCCAAGCCGAATGCCTCGAAGGTGAGGGCATTCATCCAGGTTTGCAGCGGCGGCTTTTCGAAGTATTTGATGGCATTCAGGCGGGGCGTGATCCAGTCGCCCGTTGCGACCATTTCCCTTGCCATTTCGGCGTAGCGGCCTTCATCGGTCGGTACCAGGGTCCGTGCACCGAGCGCGTAGAACCATACCGCGCAAAAAACCAGGAACAGGGCCCAGACGATAGGTTTGGATTTGTGCAGTTCTGTCATCAGGGTTGGTCAGTCGCTCAGTCGAAGATCAGGGCGAGCGCGACCTTGCGGCCTTCCCCCATCAGGATGTTGTAGGTGCGGCAGGCGGCAGGGCTGTCCATGCATTCGACGCCGATGCGTTTCGCCGTCAGGGCCGCGGTCAGGCGGGGATGGACGAAACGCTGCCGCCGGCCGGTGCCGAGGATCACCACGTCGGGATTGGTCGCTTCGATCTGTGCGAAATGTTCCGGCGTGAGGGCGTCGAAGGACGGCGCGCTCCAGGCAGCGGGCGGTACTTCCGGCAATACGATGAGGTTGTAATTGAAACGCACGGCATTGATCTCGACGCCCGTATCGTCGTATGCCGTGACAGTCTGGTAATGCTGGGTCGGGGTGGAATGGAGCTTCATGGGCGTATAGACAGCCTCGCGGACTTGAATTTCCGGCAACGCGAAGAAAAAGATGCGGCATTGTAGCGTTTTCCTCTTCGAAAAGTCGCCGTAGTGCTTTGATATGCATTGATAAAACGGGTTGCTTTCGGCAAAATGGGCCTTTTGGCGGTGCAGCATTGCATCCCATTCATTGTCTTTTGCTTAAGGGATTGCCCAGTGCGACCGATTCAAAAGTCCAGGAAACTGGCAGACGTCTGTTACGACATCCGCGGCCCTGTGCTTGAAAAAGCCAGGCAGATGGAGGAAGAGGGCCACAAGATCATCAAGCTGAACATCGGCAACCTCGCCGTGTTCGGCTTCGACGCGCCGGAAGAGATCGTGCACGACATGATCATCAACATGCCGAACGCGTCCGGCTATACCGATTCCAAGGGCATGTTCGCTCCGCGCAAGGCGATCATGCACTACACCCAGGAAAAGAAGATTCCCGGCGTCACCATCGATGACGTCTACATCGGCAACGGCGCATCCGAGTTGATCGTGATGGGCATGAACGCGCTGCTCAATTCCGGCGATGAAGTGCTGGTGCCGGCGCCGGATTATCCGTTGTGGACTGCGGCGGTCAGCCTGTCCGGCGGCAAGCCGGTGCATTACGTTTGCGACGAGCAGGCCGACTGGTATCCGGACATCGAAGACATCAAGCGCAAGATCACGCCGAACACCAAGGCGATCGTCGTCATCAACCCGAACAACCCGACTGGCGCGCTGTATCCGGTTGAATTGCTGCAGCAGATCGTTGACCTGGCGCGCCAGCACCAGTTGATCGTGTTCGCCGACGAGATTTACGACAAGACGCTGTACGATGGCAATACCCACACATCGATCGCTTCGCTGGCGGACGACGTGCTCTTCATCACCCTGAATGGCCTCTCCAAGAATTACCGCTCCTGCGGATACCGTGCCGGCTGGATGGTGGTGTCGGGCGAGAAGAAGCATGCCAAGGATTACATCGAGGGGCTGAACATGCTGGCCTCGATGCGGTTGTGCGCCAATGCGCCAGGCCAGTATGCGATCCAGACTGCACTCGGAGGCTACCAGAGCATCAACGACCTGGTCGCCCCCGGCGGACGCCTGTCGAAGCAGCGCGACCTCGCGCACAAGATGCTGACCGAAATCCCGGGCGTGACTTGCGTCAAGCCGAAGTCGGCGTTGTACATGTTCCCCAAGCTTGATCCCAAGCTCTATCCCATCGATGATGACCAGCAATTCGCGTACGAACTGCTGGCGGAGGAAAAAGTGCTCATCGTGCAGGGCACCGGCTTCAACTGGATTGCGCCGGACCACTTCCGCGTCGTGTTCCTGCCGAATTCCGATGACCTGACTGATGCGATGAGCCGCATTGCCCGCTTCCTCGATAATTACCGCCGTCGGCACGGAACTGCCTGACCGTCGATACCAGTTCCGCCGCCTTGGCAAAAGGCGGCGGATGATTTGATTTTTTGAAAACCGTCACACGCTATGAAACCCATCAGAGTAGGCCTGCTAGGCATCGGTACCGTCGGTTCCGGTACGTTCAATGTCCTCAAACGCAACCAGGAAGAGATCAAGCGCCGCGCCGGCCGCGGCATTGAAATCGCGATGGTGGCCGACCTCAATGTCGCCCGCGCCAAGGAACTGACCAATGGCGAGTGCGAAGTGGTGAATGATGCCAACCTCGTCGTCACGAATCCGGATATCGATATCGTCATCGAGCTGATCGGCGGCTATGGCATCGCCAAGGATCTGGTGATGAAGGCGATTGCCAACGGCAAGCATGTCGTGACGGCGAACAAGGCATTGCTGGCAACGCACGGCACGGAAATCTTCAAGGCCGCCCAGGAAAAGGGCGTGATGGTGGCCTTCGAAGCCGCGGTGGCTGGCGGGATCCCGATCATCAAGGCATTGCGTGAAGGCCTGACCGCGAATCGCATTCAATGGATCGCCGGCATCATCAACGGCACTACCAACTTCATCCTGTCCGAGATGCGCGACAAGGGCCTGGATTTCGACGTGGTCCTGAAGGAAGCCCAGCGCCTCGGCTATGCGGAAGCCGATCCGACCTTCGATATCGAAGGCGTGGACGCTGCGCACAAGGCGACCATCATGTCGGCGATCGCTTTCGGTGTGCCGGTGCAATTCGACAAGGCCTATGTGGAAGGCATCACCAAGCTGCAAGCGACCGACATCCAGTATGCGGAACAGCTCGGTTATCGCATCAAGCTGCTCGGCATCACCAAGCGCACGCCGCAGGGCATCGAACTGCGCGTGCATCCGACGCTGATTCCGGCCAAGCGCCTGATCGCCAACGTGGAAGGCGCGATGAATGCAGTGCTGGTGCAGGGCGACGCCGTCGGCGCGACGCTGTATTACGGCAAGGGCGCCGGTTCCGAGCCGACCGCTTCCGCCGTGATCGCCGATCTGGTCGACATCACCCGCCTGGCGACCGCCGATCCGGGCCACCGCGTGCCGCACCTGGCATTCCAGCCGGACGCGATGAGCGATACGCCCATCCTGCCGATGTCGGAAATCACGACCAGCTACTACCTGCGCATGCAGGTGGAAGACCAGCCCGGCGTGCTGGCCGACATTACCCGCATCCTGGCGGATTCGTCGATTTCCATCGATGCGATGCTGCAGAAGGAACCGGCCGAGGGCGAGACCAAGGCAGACATCATCATCCTGACGCACCAGACACAGGAAAAGAATATCTCCGCTGCGATTACCAAGATTGGCGCACTGTCGACCATTATGGGCGATGTGACCAAGATTCGTCTCGAGCAGTTGAGCTGATCCAAACAAGATACGCGCGGCCCGTATCAGGGTCGAGCGAAAAGAATGAAAAAGGCGCCGCAAGTCGGCGCCTTTTTTTATGGTGCGGTGGATTGGCCTGGGCCGTTTCCCCGCTGGTGTTTCTTGCGGCACGTAAAGCCGCCGGCTTATTTTGAATCGATCAATCATGAAACCAATAAAAATCGGCCTCTTGGGCATAGGTACAGTTGGGCGCGGCACCTATAACGTACTCAAGCGCAATCGGAAGGAGATCAGCGGCAGGGCGGGGCGAGCCATTGAGGTGGCGATGGTGGCCGCTCGTAATATCGAGCGCGCCCGGCAGGTTGTGGGCGATGAAGTGCAAATCGTCGACGATCCGAGACAGGTGGTAGATCATCCCGACATCGATATCGTTGTCGAGGTGATCGGCGGATGCACCGTTGCCAAGGAACTGGTACTGCGCGCAATTGCCAATGGCAAGCACGTGGTCACGGCAAACAAGGCCTTGCTCGCCATGCATGGCAACGAGATTTTCGCCGCCGCACGGGAAAAGGGTGTCGCTGTCGCCTTTGAAGGCGCCGTTGCGGTCAGCATTCCCATCATCAAAGCGCTGCGCGAAGGCTTGACCGGCAATCGCGTCGAGTGGGTAGCCGGCATTATCAACGGCACGACAAATTTCATCCTGACCAAGATGCGTGAAAAGGGGCTGGGTTTCGATGAGGTCCTGAAGGAAGCGCAGCGACGCGGCTATGCCGAAGCCGATCCGACTTTCGACGTCGAGGGCATCGATGCCGCGCACAAGATCACCATCCTGTCTGCCATTGCATTCGGCGTTCCGGTGCAGTTCGACAAGATGCATGTCGAAGGCATCACCGGATTGGCGTCGGCGGACATCGATTATGCGGAGAGCCTGGGCTACCGGATCAAGCTCCTCGGCATCACCAAGCGCAGGCCGAATGGCATCGAATTGCGCGTGCACCCTGCGCTGATTCCGGCCAAACGGCTGATCGCCAACGTGGATGGTTCGATGAACGGCATCATGGTGCGCAGCGATGCGGCTGGTGTGACGATGTATTACGGCGCCGGCGCGGGCTCGGAGGAAACCGCTTCTGCAGTGATTGCCGACCTGGTGGACATCACGCGCCTGGCCACGGCTGATCCTGAACACAGGGTGCCGTATCTCGCATTCCAGCCGGAGGCCATGGCTGATACGCCCATTCTGCCGATGTCGGAAGTGGCGACGAGTTACTACCTGCGCATCCGGGTTGTCGACCTGCCGGGCGTCCTGGCGGACATTACGCGCATCCTGGCAGACTCGTCGATTTCCATTGAAGCGATGCTGCAGAAGGA
>DASVLM010000442.1:0-7414 GCA_036384875.1 Noviherbaspirillum sp. | reverse complement strand
GCATCTACGACCGTATCTTCGACAGCAGGAGCCACGGCTGGGCCAACCTGCAGAGCATGCATGTGAACCTGCCCTTTGCCAACGATGCGGAATTCGCGCGGCTGCACGCAGCAGTGCGGCTGGTGCTGCCCATCCTGCCTGCACTGGCGGCAAGCTCGCCGATTGCCGATGGACACGCCACCGGCTGGGCGGATTACCGCATGCACGTCTATACGCACAATGCGAAGAACATTCCTTCCATCGCGGGCATGATCGTGCCGGAAACCGTGACCAGCCGCACGGGCTACGAACAGCGCGTGCTGGCGCCGATGTATCGCGACATCGCGCCGCACGATCCCGAACAGATCTTGCGCCAGGAATGGCTGAATTCGCGCGGCGCGATCGCCCGCTTTGACCGCAACGCCATCGAGATCCGCGTGATCGATACGCAGGAATGCCCGCGTGCCGACCTGGCGATTGCAGCGGCAGCCACCTCGGTGGTACGCGCGCTGTATCGCGAACGCAAGACCAGCCTGGTCGAGCAGCAGGAGATGCCGACGAATGTGCTCGCCGCGATTTTGCAGGACTGCAGCCGCGATGCCGAGCAGACGGTGATAGGCCACGCAGAGTACCTGCGCCAGCTCGGCTTTCCGGAGCGGCGCGGCACGGCACAGGAGGTGTGGACTTATCTCGTCGATGAAATGCTGCGAGACGACCCGGTGCATGCCGGCATGTGGAGCGAGCCGTTGCGCACGATACTGGAAGAAGGCCCGCTGGCACGCCGCATCCTGCGCGCGGTTGGCGACGATCCGTCTTCTGCGTACCTGTCAGCGGCGTACGGCGAACTGTGCCGATGCCTCGATGCAGGCAGCATGTTCCATGGTGCATGATCTTCACATGAACGATATTGCCTGCGATATTCCGCCCGCATCAGCGAACGCAGGCGATGCGTTTTACATCACCTGCGAGCACGGCGGCAATCGGATTCCATCGCGCTACCATGCATTTTTCCAGGGCAAGGAAGCGCTGCTGCGCACGCATCGTGGCTATGATGCCGGCGCATTGCGCGTGGCGCGCGAACTGTCGGAAGCATTATCGGCTCCGCTGCTGGCCTCCACCGTCAGCCGCCTGCTGGTCGACCTCAACCGCTCGCTGGGTCATCCGCAATTGTTTTCGGAAGCGACACGGCCCATCGCAGGCGAATTGCGGCAAGAAATCCTGACGCGTTATTACCTGCCCTACCGCACCAAGGCGGAAACCGCGATCGGCCAGATGATTGCGCGCGGGCACCGTGTGATTCACATCTCCTGCCACAGCTTCACGCCGGAACTCGATGGCGAAGTGCGCAATGCCGACCTTGGCCTCTTGTATGACCCGGCACGATCGGCGGAAGCCGGCCTCTGCCGCCGCTGGCGGGTCGCGTTGAAGGCATATTCAGCCGCCTTGCGCGCGCGCATGAATTATCCCTACACCGGCACCGCCGACGGTTTCACGGTGTACCTGCGCCGGCGCTTTCCGGCAGAGCGCTATCTCGGCATCGAAATCGAGATCAACCAGAAGCATGTGCATGAAGGCGCGGCGCATTGGCGTGCCATCCGCGCGGTCATCATCGAATCGCTGTTCGCCGCATTGCCACAGCCGATGCCGGATGCTGCGCTGTCGCAGCCGCTGACATAGTTACATACCAGGCAGCACGATTTACACGGGGAGGATGCAAGGGTGCTCAATGCGAATGGCTGCTTGCATGGCGAACGAACCAGCCGCGTGCCAGCCGCGCCACGACCTCGGCACAACCCGGTTCGTCGAATGCATGCGTGGCGCCGGGGATGATTTCAAACTTCTTCTTGCAGCGAAGACTGGCGTAGGCCGCGCGATTCTGCTCGACCTGGCCATCGTCCAGGCCACCGGCGATCAGCAGGGTCGGTACGCTGTTGCGGCATAGCACATTGTTGCCGGCAAGGTCGGGCCGGCCGCCACGCAGCACGATGGCCGCGAGGTCATGCTCCCGCTCGGCTGCGAGTTGCATGGCCGGCGCCGCCGCGTCGCTGCCGGCAAACAGGCCGATCGGAAGATCTTTGGTGGCATCTTGGCCGCGCAGCCAATCGCAGGCGACATGCAGGCGCTGCGCCAGCATGGCGATGTCCTGCTGCTTATCGCGCGCCAGCATTTCTTCGGACGACAGCAAGTCGATCCACAGCGTGCCAAGCCGCGCATGGTGCAGCACGCTCGCCACATAATCGTTGGGCGGATGAAGACGCTTCGCCTCGCCGCAACTACCGAAGACGACCACGCCGATGTGGTCTTGCGGCAGCCACAGCACGGCTTGCATATCTCCCGTTCCCGTTTTTATGGAAACTTGCTCTCTCTGGATGGACCACGGCATTGCTTTACTCCGCCTGCGTCGACTGTCAAGTCCGCAATTTCCTCAAGGCTGTGGTGTCAGCAAGCTCCATGCCATCGTTCATGCGTGGTTCATGTCCAGCCGGGAGCCGGCTGCACCGGGCGCTTGTGCAGCACCCATTGCGCAGTCACCACGTGGTGGCTGCGCATCGTGCGTGTAGTGGGCCTCGGCGAAACCGGCGCCGGCGTCGGCGCATCGGGCCGTTCGCAGGCGACGAGTGCCGCCGCAAACGTGGCGACAACGAGCAGCGAATGGGCAACGGATTTTTTCATGGCATCTTTACCTCAAAGACAGCACGCCCTGCCCGGGCATCTTGCGCGGAAACGCATCACCGCCGGCATAGGCCACTGCCGGGCCGAGTTCCGTTTCCGGCAGGCTCTCGCGCAGTTCGCGGAAGTAGGCAATGGTGCGCGCCAAGCCATCGGCCAACGCAGTGCTCGGCTCCCATTGCAGCATTTCCCTTGCCACCCCGATTTCCGGCCGTCGTCGCGCCGGGTCGTCGCTGGGCAGCGGCTTGAAGATGATCTCCGAACGCGAACCGCACAGTGCGACGATACGCTCCGCCAATTCGAGCATGGTGTGCTCGGTGGGGTTGCCGAGATTCACCGGGCCGCAGAAGCCGTCGGCGCTGTTCATCAGTTTGTCGAAGCCTTCGATCAGGTCATCGACATAGCAGAAAGAACGCGTCTGCGAACCGTCGCCATACACAGTGATCGGCTCGCCTGCCAATGCCTGCATGATGAAATTCGACACCACCCGGCCGTCGTTGGGATGCATGCGCGGACCGTAGGTGTTGAAGATGCGCGCGATCTTGATGCGCAGGTTGTGTTGCCTGCGGTAATCCATGAACAGTGTCTCGGCGCAACGCTTGCCTTCGTCGTAGCAGGAACGCAGGCCGATCGGGTTCACATTGCCCCAGTAATCTTCGGTTTGCGGATGCACGTGCGGATCGCCATAGACTTCGCTGGTGGAGGCCTGCAGGATCTTCGCCTTCACGCGCTTGGCCAGCCCCAGCATGTTGATTGCGCCGTGCACGCTGGTCTTGGTGGTCTGCACCGGATCGTTCTGGTAGTGCACCGGCGAGGCGGGACACGCAAGGTTGTAGATCTCATCCACTTCTACATACAGCGGGAAAGTGACGTCATGCCGCAGCAGCTCGAAGCGCGGGTGCGACAGCAGGTGCGCGATGTTGCGTTTCGACCCGGTATAGAAGTTGTCGACGCAGAGCACGTCGTGCCCCTTGGCCAGCAGGTACTCGCACAGGTGCGAGCCGAGGAAGCCGGCGCCGCCGGTCACCAGGATGCGCTTGCAGTCGTTTTCTTTCATGGATGCGTTCCCGTCTGAGAGTGGGGATGTTGTGCCAGGACGCGGGCGGCGAGGTCCGCCACGGCTTGCGCCGGAATGTCTTCGGCGCACAGATGCCCGACCGGGCAATCGACATGCATGCACGGCCGGCATTCCACCGGTGCCGCGATGACCTGATGCCGCTGGCGATCGAGCGGCGCCCAGCGCGTGGTATCGGAACCGCAGGACACCACCACGCTCGGCGTGGCAACCGCAGCAGCCACGTGCGAGATGCCGGTGTCGTTCGACACCACCAGCCGCGCCTGCGAAATCAACGCCGCCAGCGAGCCCAGTTCCGTCTTGCCGCACAAATCGAGCGCCGGCATGCGCATCGCTTGCATCACTTCGCGCACCACGCCGGCTTCGTCGGGCGAACCGGTCAGGATCACCTTCAGGCCGGACGCGGCAAGACGGTCCGCCACTTCGGCAAAGCGCTGCGGCAGCCAGCGCCGCGACGGCAGCCGCGCGCCGGGATGGATGCAGACGTAACTCTGCGGCGCCGGCATGCTCACATCGCAGCGGCGCAAGGCACGGTAGTCGGCTTCATGCAACGGAAACTCCAGGTGCTCGCCCTGCGGTTCGATACCAAGGTATTCCATCAGCCGGACGAAGCGTCGCACCTCGTGTTCACGTTCATCCCACAGCAGGAAGCGGTCAGGGTCGGGGCAATACTGACCTGGCTGGTAATAGCCCGCATTGCGCTCGGCGGCAAACAGCACCATGAGCGGATTGCTGAGCGTGCCGCTGCCGTGCATCTGGATGGCAAGGTCGAAGTGCTGCTTCTGTGCCTCGGAGAGGAAATTCGGAATCGCCGTCAGGTGCGCCGGCTGCTCGGGAAAGGCGGGAAAGCCGGGGAATACCAGCAGCTCGTCGAGATACTTGCCGAAGCGTTTGACGAAGCTGGCTGCCCACGGCAGACCGATCAAGGTGATGTGGGCGTGCGGCGCGGCGGCGCGCAAGGCACGCAGGGCTGGCACCGCGCACAGCATGTCGCCCAGTTGCAGCGCGCGGAACACCGCGATCTTTCGCGGCAACATGCCGGTTTGCCTGTCGTGAAGCTTCGTCATGCCGGCCTCCACGTTTCAGTGCTTTTCCACAATGAAGGAACCGATCGCGAGCGCGTCCAGCGGCGTGGTGAAGAAGGATTCCAGCGCATCGCGCGGCGTGCACACCACCGGTTCGCCGCGCGTGTTGAACGAGGTGTTGATCAGCACCGGCACGCCGCTGCGTTCGCCGAAGGCGCGCACCAGATCGTAGTAGGCCGGGTTCTGGCTGCGGTTGATGGTCTGGATGCGCGCCGCGCCGTCGACATGGCGCACGGCGGGTATCCTGTCTTCCCGGTCGGTGCGCACGTCGTAGACGAAGGTCATGTAAGGCGAAACGGCGCCGTCGACGAACCACTCGGCCGCCGCTTCTTCCAGCACCACAGGCGCCACAGGGCGGAAGTCTTCGCGGTCCTTGATCTGGTTGAGGCGCTGCTGCATCGACGCATCGAGCGGCGACGCGAGGATGGAACGCGCACCGAGCGCACGCGGCCCGAACTCCATGCGGCCCTGGAACCAGCCGATCACCTTGTTCTGCATCAGCAGCTCGGCCACCTCAGCGGAGAGGTCAGCGGCCCGGCGGTAATTCACCTTCGCCATCTGCAGGAATTCTTCGATCTCGCCGTCGGAAAACTGCGGCCCGAGGAAGGCATGTTCCATGCGCCACGCGCGCTGCTTCGACATGCCGCGCTGCTGGGCGTCGATCCACAGCGCAGCGCCGAGCGACGTACCCGCATCGCCGGAAGCCGGCTGCACCCACACGCGCTTGAACGGCCCGCGGTCGCGCACGCGCGCGTTCATCACACAGTTGAGCGCAACGCCGCCGGCCATTGCGAGGTTTTCCGCGCCGGTCTGCTGATGCAACCAGTCGACCATCTGCAGCACCGTTTCTTCCTGCACGATTTGCAGCGAGGAGGCGATATCCATGTGATGCTGCGTGAATTCACTGCCGCGTTCGCGCGCCGGGCCGAACAGCTCCGCCCATTGCGCCGGGTGCACGAGGTAGTTGCCTTCGCCGGTGTATTGCAGGATCTCGCGAAAGCGGTCGGCAAAGCGCGGCTTGCCGTAGGAAGCGAGCGCCATCACCTTGTATTCGTCGGACGAATGCAGGAAGCCAAGGTAATCGGTGACCGCTTCGTACAGCAGGCCGAGCGAATGCGGAATGTCGACCTGCTTGATGCGGCGGTAGCGACGGTCTTGGTAATGGCCGTAGCTGGTGGTGGCGAGTTCGCCACGGCCGTCCATGGTCAGCACCGCGCATTCATCGAAGGGCGCGGCGAGGAAGGCGCTGGCTTCGTGGGCGAGATGGTGTTCGATGAAATGCCACTGGAACGGGCCGTCGTGGCGCACCTCCTTGAAGCGCTTGCGCAAGTGATGCGGCGCGCCGCTGGCAAGCTGGCGCGGCGCGTTCACGATGGACGAGAGGAACAACGGGTCCCACGGCGAAAGCCAGTCGCTCCGATGCGCGGACGGCTCCAGCGGCAGTTGTATCGTCTCGTTGCCGGCAAGCTCGCCGAGCAGCAGTTTCGGGTCGTAGGAATAGGCGATGTGCTCGACATCCGCGAGCGCGATGCCGGCTTCCTTCAGGCAATAGTCGATGGCATGGAAAGGCAGCTGCCAGGTGGAGAAAGGTACCGGCCGCTTGCCATGCTTGATGCGGGTGAAGCGTTCCTCCTCGGCGGCGGCGAGCACTTCGCCGTCGCGCACGAGAGAGGCAGCGCAATCGTGATAGGCGGCATTGATTCCGAGCGTGTACAAGGATTCCTCCTGGATGCAGGGTACGGATAGTGTTGCGGCGCGGAACGTCTGCAAAAACGGCCGCACCTCCTGCTTGTTGTTGAAGCAATTGACGTACCTGCATCGTTCTCGTCTGCATTGCCCGGAAAAATTTGCGTGCTGCTGCAAATGGCAAGGTAAGAAATGCAGACGTATGTAAATTGGAAAGACCTACCGCGATGCCGCTCGCGCGTGCGTCGGCATTTCCCGCTGTTTCCTTTCATCGAGTTTCTTGTTGCGCAAATAGATGGCTTCGCCCGCAATGGCCGTCAATACCATGAAGAAGTTGGTGCAGACGAACACCCAGTTGCTTACCAGCCAGCTATAGACGGTGAAGCCGATCGAAGCGGATATCTGGCCGATGAAGAGCCATTTGGATACGCCACCGGTGCTGCGCGACTTCCATTGCGTATAGACCTGGCGCGAGATGGTGGCCGCCAGCAGCGCTGCACTGATCCAGCCGATGAGATCGGTCAGCATTCAGTCATTCTCCTCATGTGTTGGTGTCACAAGTTGACGTCATGATGTGCGTATGTCGATCCGTCGCCCGCGCTTGCCGCCCTCCGGTACCGGCACCGTGATTTCCAGCACGCCATCATGCATGGCGGCTGAGGCTGCTTCGGGTTCCGCGCCTTCCGGCAAGGCGATCACGCGATAGAAGTGACCGTAGGAACGTTCGGAGCGATGCAGCTGCTGCGTCGCGCCTTCCTGTTGCTGACGCCGTTCGCCTTCGATCGTGATGCGGTCGTTCTTCACTTCCACATGCACGTCGTCGCGCGCCACGCCGGGCAGTTCGGCGGAAATGACCAGCTTGTCGCCGGTCTGCGCCACCTCGACAGCGGGCGTCCATGCGGCGGGCGCCGCTTGCGGA
>DASVLM010000441.1:0-10669 GCA_036384875.1 Noviherbaspirillum sp. | reverse complement strand
CCTGATCGATGAAATGCTGCTGAAGTATTGGGACACCGTGCACCCGGTCATCGATGAGGACGGCGACTGCGACGCGCGAGTCGCACCGCTGATATGGCTGAATGAATCGCTGTCCATGTCGATCAAGGTGCACGTTCCGCTGCTGACGATCGCTGGCCGCAAGCCACCCAAGGTCAGCTTCGCGGACTGGGAACGCCTGACGGCAAAGGAGTTGTCCGGAGAGGACAACGACAGCAACAGCAAAAAGCCAGGGGCAGACCCCAACGACCTTCCCCTCACGCGGGAAGAAGTGATTGCCTATGCACGCCAGTACCTGCAAGACGAGCTTCAGACGAAGATGGAACTGCTCAGGAACTGTCTTGGCTGCCTGAGCGACATCACGTCGTTTGTTGACTCGAAACTGGGGATGGAATCCCCGAATCTCGCCAAATTGCATGGCACGCTCACTGCAATCGAACGCGTATTCACGCAACTCATTTCCGTAAAAAAAGCGCCAGAGGTGATAGATAGGTCTCCTATCCCGGATGGCATCAGCATGTCCAGCGCAATTCCAGGAGAAATCACCATGGCAACGCCGCCCGTCATCCTTTCACATTGGCAAAGCCGCCATGAGGCATACGCTACGTTGGAAGCAATAGCAGATTACCTCGCCATGGTGGAGCCGCACAGCCCCACGCCTTACATGCTGCGCAGGGCAGTCAAGTGGGGACGCATGCCTTTGCCGGAACTGATGGCCGAGATCATCCGGGAAGAAGGCGACCTCAACCGCTTCATGAATGTGCTTGGCGTAAGAGAATAAACCTGCCATCGCAATGCACGGAGGCCGGAATGCGCAACGGCACCGGTCACGCGTTACGGCATTCGCTCGCAAGTTTTTTCAGACGCAAGTGCAAGGCAAGAGCGGCGTACCAAGGCAGAAGAAGAAAAATAAAGACAAGCAATAAGACAGGAGGCCCCTGTCCTTCGGGGCCGGCAGTAGAAATCACGCCTTCCATTCGCGGCAGAACCGGAGAAAGCCCGTCAGCCGTGCCGACAGGATCTTGTGCCGGCTGTGGATCAGATAAAAATGCCGCTGCAGGGCGGGAAGCGTCGTCTTGATTTCGACCAGCCGGCCTTGCGCAAGCAGGTCTTCCACCACGTATCGCGAGAGGCAGGCAATGCCGAGCCCCCGCCACGGCCGCACGTTTGATCGCCTCCGCGTTGCTGAATTCTCCCGCGATCCGCAGGTAGTGCAGATGTGGCACCAGGGCATGCTCTACCGCTTCGCGTGTACCCGATCCCGGCTCCCGCAAAAGCCAGCCGGCTTCACGCAGGGCTTTCACGGAAATCCTGTCGCTTCGCTTGTTCCCGAGTATCGGATGGTTGACGGCACACACGATGATCAGCTCATCCTGCAGCCATGGTTCCACCTGCAGATCCGGCTCGTGGCATGGGCCTTCAATCAATCCAACATCCACTTCAAAGTTTGCAACCGCCCGCGCTACGTCCGAAGTATTGGCGATCAGCACCCGCGCGTATGCGTCGGTGCCAGGAGCGACGTAGCCGCCCAATATCGAGGGTAGAAGGTAGTTGCCGATCGTCGTGCTTGCGCCGATCTGCAAGCCCGGCCCGCCGGTATCGCCGGGCTCGGTGAATTGCTTTTCGATCGTCGTAGCAGCGTCCAGCATCTGCATGGCTTGGGGAAGCAACACGCGGCCGTTGTCATTGAGGACGAGCCGCTTGCCGACACGGTCAAACAGCTTCGCCTCCAAAACCCCCTCCAGTTCGCCCAGTGCAGCGCTGGTCGCCGATTGCGACAGTGCGATCTGGTCGGCCGCGCCGGCGGTACTGCCTGCCCGGCATACCGCCACGAATATCTGCAATTGCCTCAATGTCAGCCGCATGGGGAAGGGCGCGATTCCTGGTTATCGATTGAATGGGTAGATTATATGAAAATAATCCGTTTTATGGATTGATTGTGCATGTCTAGACTGCTCTCTATACGGACTTGATCCGCCAGCGATGGAGAGAAAAAAATGCCCACGTCGATTGCAGTATCCATGCTGACACCCGGTCTTGACGCCGGAAAGGCATTGGCAAGGCGACTCCTGCCGATGCTGCCCGGCCTGGCGGTGAGCGCCCTTGTCGCCGGAATGGCAATTGAGTTGGGCAAGCTGCCCTGGCTGGTGTCCAACGGGCTGAGCGCGTTGACCGTCGCCATAGTCCTTGGCATGGTCCTCGGCAATACTGTCTTCAAGCGGATCGCCGCAAGCTGCGGTGCCGGTGTCGCGTTCTCCAAGCAGACGCTACTGCGGCTCGGCATCGTGTTGTACGGCCTGCGGCTCACGTTTCAAGACATCGGCCAGGTGGGATTCACCGGAGTGGTGATCGATGCGCTGATGCTGACGTCTACCTTTACGCTGGCGATGCTCCTGGGCACCAGGCTCTTCAAGCTGGACCGGCATACCGCCATCCTGATCGGTGCCGGCAGCTCGATCTGCGGCGCCGCTGCGGTGATGGCTACCGAACCGGTTGTGCGCGGGCGCGCCGAGCAGGTGACCGTGGCGGTATCGACGGTCGTCGTGTTCGGCACGATCGCCATCTTCTTGTATCCGCTGCTGTATCAATGCAACCTGCATTGGCATGTGTTCGCCATCTCGCCGGCAGCGTTTGGCATCTATGCCGGATCGACCATCCATGAAGTGGCGCAAGTCGTGGCGGCGGCCCGCGCGGTCGGTCAGGATGCTGCCAATACGGCAGTCATCGCGAAGATGGTGCGAGTGATGATGCTGGCGCCGTTCCTGATCATTCTTTCCGCCATCCTGGCGCGCGGAAAAGTCGCATCTGCGGCGGAGCAGGGCGTGGGCCGAAGCAGCGGCTCCCTGGCGATTCCCTGGTTTGCCTTCGTCTTCATCGGCGTTGTCGCATTGAATTCAGCCGTGGCGCTGCCGCACAAGCTGGCAACCGCAACCATCGATGCCGACACCTGGCTGCTTGCCATGGCCATGGCGGCCCTCGGACTGACAACGCATCTGTCGGCGATCCGCCGTGCAGGCATTCGCCCCCTGCTGCTGGCGATGCTGCTGTTTGCCTGGTTGATCGTCGGCGGTGGCCTCATCAACCGGTGGGTTACAGTGCTGCTGGCCTGACAACCCGACAATGAAGTTTGCGACTGAGGCCTCAAGTCATGTTGAAAAACCTCTAGCCTTCCCTCGACTCGATATCCGCCAGCGACTCGCGCCCGCGCGTGGTCAGCTCGAAACCTTCTCCCGCCGAGTGCGGCGCAATCAATCCCTTCCTGCTGAGGAAGGCGGCCACATCGGCATCCAGCTTCGCAGGCGCAGCCGCAGCCACGGCAGAGGTCGCCACCGTACGCAAGCCATCGATGCAGCGTTTCACGAACAGCGTCTGCTGGCCCTTGTCGGTCAGCATGAACGCGCCATCCTTCCCGCGTGTGACGTACTTCAGGCCGATCAGCGCCTTCGCATTGCGCGCGATGCAAGCGCTCGGCCGCTCGCCCTTGCGCGCCTTGCGGATCTGCGCCAGCGCTTCGTATTCATCCTTGGTCAAACTGTCATTCATTGCGTTTCCTGTTGCGTGGTTCCGGTCGTGCTTACTTCTTGCGCTTGACGCCCTGTTTCGCCGGCCTGGACTGCGGTCGCGGCGGCTGCTGTGACGGCGACTGTGTCGGCGTCGGCGGCTTCGATGTCACAGCCTTGCGCGCTTGCTGCGCCTGCTGCATCTTCTGAAAGATGGCCTTGGCATCCGCCACCGCGCGCTCCTGCGTGCGCATCGCCGGGATGTCGTCGTGCAAGGTAAAGTAATCCGCCGCCTGCGCACGCATCACATGCTTGATCGCCGCTTCCTCGCTCACATCGAACATCTCGGTGATGAGCGTGGTGACTTCATCCAGGTAGGCTTCGTAGGTCATTCCCATCGAAATATCTCATCTGCTCGATCGCGCGTTGTTGCAATCAAGCGCGCGTTTGGTTCATCGGTATTGTTCGCCCAGTCGATCGCATCCTGCCGGTCGCGGCCAAAGCGCATATAGCGCTCCACCAGACGTTCCCTGCGCACATTATCGTCTACATCCACATACCAGGCCCGGTCGAGCAGGGGACGCACCGCCGCCCAATGCCCGCGGTCAAGCAGCAGATAGTTGCCCTCCGTGATGACGAGCTGCGTTTCAGGATGAACCGCAATCGCGCCGGCAATGCCTTCCTCCATCTCGCGGCGGTATTCCGGTGCGTAGATGATTTCGCCGGCCTGCTGCTGGCGAATGCGACGCAGCAGCGCGACATAGCCGGCACTGTCGAACGTGTCTTCCGAACCTTTGCGGCCCGCACGGCCAAGATGCGCGAGTTCGCTGTTGGCGAGATGGTAGCCATCCATCGGCACGATGACGGCGCGGCTGCCGAAATGTTCTTTCAGCGCAGCGGCCAGAGTCGACTTGCCCGAGCCGGGCGCGCCGACCAGGCCAAGCACGGTGCGACTGCCGGTCTCCAGCAGCGACTCCAGCGATTGCAGGTAACGTGAAGCGACTGCTTGCGACATTGCATTTTCCTTTGTCTGCGCGTGCTGCTTCTTACCCGAGCGACTTCAGCGAGATGCCCTGTTCCGGTGATCCTTCGAGGTAGTCGTGGCCGGCGTTCGTCAATCGCCAGAAGCCGTTTTCCGCTTCGGCAATCCAGCCCTTGTCTTGCAGCAGGTGCATGTGATGGCGAATGATGGACTGATCGGTGTTCAGGCGCTGCGCGAGCGTGGTGGCATTGAGCAGCGGTTCCGGCGCTTCCAGAAGCTTTCCGAGAATCGCTTCCATGAGCATGAGGTCTCGTTTCATGGCGTTGAGGAGGGTAAAAGGAGAATCTTAGCGGATTCGGCGGGGCGCACGATTGCGCGCGCTATTCCTTGAGCAAAAGCGCTCGCGCTTGCTCACACCAGTAGCCGACTGCGTGGAGATAGCCTTCCCATACGCAGCCGTTGCAGCCGCGTCCGCAGCAGGTGGTGGGCTCTTCGGGCGGGTCGCGAAAGAAGATGTCGCGGTCAGCTAGTTGGGTGCTGAGGGCGGCGATCCATTGCTTGGCTTGGTAGGCGTTGTCGGGCAATGGGAATTGGGGATCGTTACTCATACTTCTGCTGGAATGGAGCGCCTGGCGCATCGACCGGGCAAGTATAAAGATGCATTGGTCAGTTCGTAAGTTTGTTTTGCGAAAGTTGATAAATAAACAATATCGCTGGTAAGCTTCCTCCCTTCGTTCAGGAGAAGCGTATATGCGAAAAGTCATTCGGCTGGGAGACCCGACGACGCACGGCGGCACAGTTGTAGGAGCCGCGGCAAATTACACCATGGACGGCATACCGGTCGCTCGTATGGGCGATATGTGTACATGCCCGATTCGTGGCCATAGCGGATGCACGATTGTCGAAGGCGACCCGGCTTGGCTGATTGGAGGTTTGCCAGTCGCGCTCGAAGGGCATCACACGAGTTGTGGTGCCGTATTGATCTCGACGTTCGGTCGACTGGGGCGCAGTTATGAGGGAAATGGTTCGTTCCAGACGGGTAAATCTGCCGCAGAAGCGACAACACTGGCCGGGCAATCTGCCAATCATGCGTCCCTAGACTTGGCGCAAACAGGGCACCGCTTTTTTCTAAAGGACAGCGAGACCGGCAAGCCGTTGTCGCGCCGCAAGTTCATTGCAAGAATTGATGGAGTTGAGAAACACGGGACGACGGATGCGAATGGCTATGCGGAGGTCCACGCACCGGCCGGAGCATCGATTCGTTTGCATCTGGTTTTTGAGGCCCCCACTGGCCTTTTGCAATCTGAGGAAACATGATGGACACTGCTCCGCATTACAAGATCGAACACTGGACGGATGCCACCGCCGTTACAGGCTACAAAAACCGGACTGCGACCGAAATCACAGTCAATGACAGGGCAGCTACGCGGCAGGCGGTAATCACCCGCATACGCCAAGGCGGCTATGATTTTGTCGAGCGTTCGGACTGGGGCGCGCACAAGAACCGCCCAGATCAGATGACGGACGATTGGAACTATTACAGCATTGCAATTCATCATGCGGGCCGCAGTCATGCCTGCGGTCCGGCTGCCCTTCAGTTGCAGGAGATCCAGGAAGAGCAAATGGTGCGAATCAAGGCGAATGACATCGGTTATCACTATGCGATTGATTGCTACGGCACGATCTATGAAGGACGCGACATCCGATTCAAGGGGGAGCATGTACATGACCACAACACTGGTGTAATCGGTTTGGTTTTGTTGGAAAATCTTGCTGAGCCGAACGAAGGAGGAGATGCAGTTGCCAAGATCAAGTCGTTCCTGAACTCAATGGGTTACAGTCGGCGCCCTACCGTACCAAACGACCAGAAATTGGCTGCGACAATGCTTGTTAAAGTCTTGCGTGAATTTTTCCCTATTACTGTACTAGGAGGCCACAGGGAGTATCCTGGGCAAGCAAAGGAGGGGAAGATATGCCCGGGCAGTGTCGGGTTATTCATGGTCAAAGAACTACGGACTTCCTTGGGTCTCTCTGCACCATGACACAATTCAAGAAAGTTTTTCTCAGATGGTTAGCGCTGCTTGCTGTGGCTGTCGCGCTTCTCTCCACTTGGCTTTTCGTCGGTTACTTCCATTCTTATCGCGACGAAGAGGCTGGTACGCACTTTTTCCTGAAAGCAGTCCCGACCTTCAGGATCGAGTTCTATAACCCCGATGCAGGGGAATCGGACTACGAGTCGTTTGGCCGGTTATCAACAAAGAAGCAACAGGCGTTGCTCGATTACTGCCACTACAGGTATGGACTTGGTCCGGGCGAACACGAAATCGAAATATGCCGAAAATAAGGATAAAGGCAGTTACTCCCTACGAACTTCTTTGAGCGCTCTCCAAGTCCAATCGACTAGACAAAAAAATCCACATCAAAAGAAAGCAGCATGAAGAATCGCTTTCCATTTCTATTAATCGCGCTCGCCGTGCTCTCAGCATGTCAACAGAGAGTGGCGAAGCGGTATATCGCATTGAAAACGGTACCGATCTATCGCGAGCCGATCGATGGCACAGAAGATGTTATTTATGAAGTAAAAAAAGGCGAGGTATGCATCTTTGGAAAAGAAGTCATGAAGAAGGTCTACATGTTCAGGGGCGTGACGTGTGGCGAAGTCCATGGATGGACTCCTGGCTGGGCCGCTTTTGAAGAAGTGAAATGCGATTCCGCGAAGGAAGGGATGCAGTGACATTCACGAGAAAAGCGTTATGGACACATAACTTTGTGGCATGTTCAGCAGAGCCGCGAGTTTATAGATATTAGTCTTTGTTAAGAACCAATAGCATGCCTGGAAGAATCACATCCTGCTTGCGGATTTTTTTAAAGAATCTATTAAATCGCGCATGACCGTCTGGAAGATTTGTACTCTAATTTGTTTTTCGGTGTTTGTCGAATCAGAGGAATTTGAGGGTGCCTTGAGGCTAGTTTCCAAATTTTCTAACAACTCGGATAATGATGCATGCAATTGGATTACAAAAGACTTTTCCGCCTTAAATCTAGCGGCTAGTGTTTTATCGGAATATCTTGCCGTAAAAGCACGATAAATCAAAGTTATCTTTCGATTTACATCGGTAGCGGAATCTATGATGAGGCGTATTTTTGATGTAATCAGAATTGCGTCGGCATCAGAGAAGCAAGACCGCGAAGTCAATTTTCTATCTAGAGCGTAGAGTTCAGCACAGAATTCCTCAACAGAAGAATCCAAGTTTTTTATCACATTAGTTTTATGGACATTGAATCTGGCTGATTCCTGTTCCTGCCAGAGATTGTCAATTTGATTCAATACTTCTCTGTGTTCGTTTCCAATATTTGTAGCAAACGCTGTCAAAAAAGATCGATTGCTATTACCTTCCAGTAAATTTTCAACTCTTCGGATACCCTCGAGGAAGATCCTTCTCACCTCATGAGGCTCTTGAGAAATAAGGCGTTTCTCAGCAAAGAAAAATAAGAAATAGCTAATTGTCCGTAGTGTTTCAATCGACTTTATTTCACCAGATTCAATTTGCGTTAATACTTCATTCACTGCTGAAATAAACGCTGCATCATCAAGTAAGCGGAAGTCCGTCATCAATAAATCGATGGCAGAGTGCTTATTCGGTGATGATGAGGAGGAGCAATATCGTTGTAAATCCTCGTCGTCAATATATCCGTCTACGACCTGCGAAAAAATAAACGGACTATTAACTAATCCGCTGTAGTCATTTTCAAAGTATTTGCTCACGAACTGAGCAGCGACATTTGGTATCCCAGTTTGGCCTAGCAATAAATCGATTGCAAACTGTTTCGACAGAAATAACTCTTTAAGTCCATTTGCGTTTGACGCATCTGCATGAATTTCAATAGCCAGCGCGGTTACGGTTTTTAGTATGCGAATTGCGAAAGCATCGTTGAAATATTTGTAGTTATGGGCTGCTGAATCAATATCGATAAAATCCGAGAATGCCTTAAATAATGTTCGTAAATTTGAACAGTTGCCTTTCATCGCAATGTCGCCCATGGCCGCTATTACTTGGCTAGGACCAAGGCAGGAGCCATGGTTTTGAAAGATGGGCGAAGCTGATAATAGTTCTAGTTGAGTAATTGGAGAGGGTTTATAAAGCAGTGTTTTTCCAACAACTTTTTCCTTCCAAGTTCTATATTTTTCTATGCTTTCTAGCTTGGTTTCATCACAGACCAAAATCACTTTGGCCTTGTTTTGAGTAACAAACGAATTAATTACTCCGAGAACGGCCGGAACGGCGTCGCCATCGCAGCGTTCCACGTCATCAATGCAGATCACGACATTTTCGTTGATCGACGCTTGAACTTGAAGAAGTGCCTCAATGTCGATTTTGAAGTAGCGGATTATGGACTTTAATACTGCTCCAAGGGCTTGAATCTTTCCAGATTTAAGTAAAGGGTAGGCGGCTAAAAAAATCGCCTTTTCGAGTTCCTCACTACTCTTCAGGCCATATGCAGATATATAAATAAATTTCTTTTTGCGTTTTTCTATTACTGGCTTCAGAACGTCGTTTACAAAATATGTTTTGCCGCTTCCCCATGTGCCAGAAAGCATAATGCAATGGTCGTGTTCTTTCGCGTCAAAGTAACGTTCAAATACGACAATCAGCTTTTTTGTGTCCATGGTCCCTTTGGCTGCTTTTATGACACTTTAATTCCGTTCAAATTTGTCGATGTAAGGCTTTAAAAAAATAGCCCGCATAAGCGGGCCATATTAAACCTCGACTGTATTTTTACTTCCCCCAACTATCCTTCAACGTAACCACCCGATTAAACACCGGCTTCGTCGCCGAGTGATCCACCCGATCCGCCACAAAATACCCGTGCCGCTCGAACTGGAACTTTTCATCGGCTAGCGCATGCCGCATGCCTTGTTCCAGGTAAGCCGTAATCACTTCCTTCGCATTCGGGTTCAGCGCCTGCTTGAAATCCTTCCCGCCCGCGTCCGGGTTCGAGTCGGTGAAGAGGCGGTCGTAGAGGCGCACTTCCGCTTCCAGCGCATGCGTGGCGCTGACCCAGTGGATGGTGCCCTTGACCTTGTAGTTGTTCGCGCCTTCGGTACCGCTCTTGGAATCGGCGAAGTAGTTGCAGTGCACGGCGATGATGTTGCCGTTCTCGTCCTTGTCGCAGCCGGTGCATTCAACGACGTAGCCGTACTTCAGGCGCACCTTGTTGCCGGGGAAGAGGCGGAAGTAGCCCTTGGTCGGCGCTTCCATGAAGTCTTCGGATTCGATCCACACTTCCTTGGTGATCGGGAAGGTGCGTACGCCGCGTTCCGGGTGGTGCGGGTGCACCGGCGCGCTGCATTCGTCCGCGAGGTTCTCGGGGAAGTTGTCGATGATGAGCTTGAGCGGACGCAGCACGGCGATGGCGCGTGCGGCCTTGGGGTCGAGGTCGTCGCGCACGGCGACTTCGAGCATGCCGTAGTCGGTCCAGCCGTCGGACTTGGTGGTGCCGGTGCGGTCGCAGAAGAGTTGCAGCGCTTCAGGCGTGACACCGCGGCGGCGCATGCCGACGATAGTGGGCATGCGCGGGTCGTCCCAGCCGTCGACGATTTTTTCTTCGACGAGCTGGCGCAGCTTGCGCTTGGAGGTCACGACGTAGGTGACGTTCAGGCGCGCGAATTCGTATTGGTTCGGCAGGGGCTTCTTGAAGAAGCCGCCTTCGGCGAGGCGCTCCAGCAGCCAGTCGTAGAAGGGGCGGTGGTCCTGGAATTCGAGTGTGCAGATCGAGTGCGTGACGTGCTCGATCGCGTCTTCGATCGGGTGCGCGTAGTCGTACATCGGGTAGATGCACCAGTCGTCGCCCGTGCGGTGGTGGTGCGCGTGGCGGATGCGGTAGATGGCCGGGTCGCGCATGTTCATGTTGGGCGAGGCCATGTCGATCTTGGCGCGCAAGATGTGTTCGCCATCCTTGAATTCGCCGGCCTTCATGCGGCGGAACAGGTCGAGCGATTCTTGCGGCGCACGGTCGCGGTAGGGCGAGTTCTTGCCAGGCTCGGTGAAGCTGCCGCGGTTCTTTGCCATCTCTTCGGCGCTCTGGCTGTCCACGTAGGCATGGCCGGCGGTGATCAGGTATTCGGCCATCGCGTAGAACTGCGGGAAGTAGTCGCTGGCGTAGTAGA
>DASVLM010000440.1:0-2187 GCA_036384875.1 Noviherbaspirillum sp. | reverse complement strand
CGTTGTTGAAGATGATAGCTACACCCGCGAGCATTTGTGCGCTGCGGTGGAGGCGCAGGAAGGATATGCCCTGGCCGCGTCCTTCGACAGCGCGCCGCCGGCCATTGCGTGGCTGGAGCGCAACAGTGTGGACGTCCTCCTTACCGACCTTGGACTGCAGGAAGGCTCGGGAATCGACGTGATCCGTGCCTGCGCCAGGCACCAGCCTGCCTGCGACATCATGGTCATCTCCATGTTCGGCGACGAGAAGAACGTATTGTCGTCGATCGAGGCGGGGGCTACCGGGTACATCCTGAAGGACGACGACCGTCTCGATATCGCTCGTGCCATGCACGACCTGCGGGCCGGTGGTTCGCCGATGAGTCCGCTCATCGCGCGCAAGGTCCTTACCCGCGTACGCAGGCAGGAAGCGCCTGCCGCCGAGCCGGCCGCCGCCCCGGCGTCCCCAGACGTTGTCCTGACCAAGCGGGAAGCCGAAACGCTGGATCTCATCGCACGCGGCTATACCTATGAGGAAGTGGCGCGGCTGCTGGCGGTATCGCTGTCGACCGTGCAGACGCACATTCGCGGCATCTACGGCAAGCTGGCCGTGAATTCACGCGGTGAAGCGGTGTTCGAAGCACACAAACTGGGACTGCTGCACGGAAATTTGCTAAAGCCATAATGTAATCTGGCAATATCTCGTTTTTGGCAATTTCCGGGGGCAGCACCTATGTCGGTCCGAGCGAGCGGAATATTCCGGGTGGCGGTTTTCCTCATGTTGTCGGCCGTCGCGCTTTCGGCGCAAGCGGTGGTAACGTTCGACCACGCCTCCGTCATCGTCCAGCGAAAAGGCGACGCCGCGCCCCATGCGCCTGTCGACACAACGCTGCCGTACCGCTGGGACGCCGAGCAAAGTGGAACCGCGGGCAAGGCACGCTTCCTCCTTCCTTTCCCGTTCGACGGTAATGGCGAACCGCAGGGGCTATTCATCGTCCGTCTCGGGAATGCCTATGAAGTGTCGCTCAACGGCATGCTGCTCGGCGCCAAAGGCACTCCCGGCGACCCTTATGCCGATAACAAGAAACCGGTGTTTTTCAGTATTCCCGAGGGCCTCTTGCGGGACAAAAACCTGCTGACCATCGACATCGACGCGCAGAACGGCCGCCACGCCGGCCTGACGCCGGTCGTCTTCGGGCCGGCAGAGGAAGTGCGAGATATCTATCGGGCGTCATGGCACGAACGCATCACCGGATATTTCGTCATGTCGATCATCAGCGGCGTGCTGGGCGCACTGGCATTGCTGCTGTGGCTGCGCCAGCATGAACGGATGTATGTGTATTACGGATTGAGCGAACTGCTGTTCGCCTTCCGCATCAGCGACCCGCAATTTGACGTGACGCCGCTGGCCTGGCCGTGGTGGGGGCTCGTCGGATTCTCCGCGCAGGCGATCGCTTCCGCGCTGATCTGGAAGTTCGTTCTCTCGGTAATGGACCGGCATCACGGCGCGATAAAGCATGTCAGCACGGCATTCCTGGTGCTGACGCTGCCGGTGATGCTGTTGTCGCTGTTCGGCGGCCAGCCCGGGTTGGTCTCGGCGTGGAAGGGAATATCGGCGCTGATCAGCTTCACAGTCGCTCTCATGGTCATTCCGCAAGGGCTGCGCAGCAGCGTGTCGGAAAAGCGCATCGTCGCCGTTGCCTTCCTGGTCGTCTTCGTGGCGCTCGCGCGCGATACGCTCGTCTACAAGAACCTTCCGGGTTACTACGGTGTCGTCTGGGCGGTATACGGATGGATCCTGTTCAGCATTTCGATGGCGTGGATCATCGCCGAGCGCCTGCGCAAGTCGACGCAGGCGGTAGCGAGTATGAACCACATGCTCGCGGCGCGCCTGAGCGAACGTGAGGCGGAACTGGAGGCAATGTACACGCGCCAGGCCGATGCAGAACGGATGCAGGCCATGGTCGAGGAACGCCAGCGGCTCACGCGCGACATGCACGACGGACTCGGCAGCCAGTTGCTGGGAGCGCTGCATCTGGCGCAGAACCCCGAGGTGCCTAAGGAGGCGCTGGCCGCGCAATTGCGCGATGCGCTGGACCAGCTGAAGCTGACCGTGGATGCGATGCAGGATCCCGAAGGCGATGTCACGACCCTGCTGGGCTCCTTGCGCTATCGGCTTGCCCCGCGCCTGAAGGCCGCCGGCGTGGA
>DASVLM010000439.1:0-5844 GCA_036384875.1 Noviherbaspirillum sp. | reverse complement strand
ATGTGCGCGGCAGCTTCCAGGGTACGGCGCGCGCCTATCAGGATTCGCAGGGACAACAACCGCTGCTGATCGCCGCCGCGCTGGTGGTGATCTACATCGTGCTCGGCGTGCTGTATGAAAGCCTGGTGCATCCGATCACGGTGCTGTCTACGTTGCCGTCGGCCGGCGTCGGCGCAGTGCTTGCGCTGCTGATGTTCAAGATGGAGTTTTCGATCATCGCGCTGATCGGCGTCTTCCTGTTGCTGGGCATCGTGAAGAAGAACGCGATCCTCATCATCGACTTCGCGCTGGAAGCGGAACGTGCGCGCGGCCTGCCTGCGCTGCAAGCGGTGCGCGAAGCCTGCCTGCTGCGTTTCCGGCCGATCCTGATGACGACGATGGCTGCCGCGCTCGGCGCCTTGCCGCTGGCGATCGGTTTCGGCGAAGGCGCGGAACTGCGCCGTCCGCTCGGCATCGCCATCATCGGCGGCCTGGTCGCCAGCCAGCTGCTGACGCTGCTGACGACGCCGGTGGTCTATCTCCTGCTCGACAAGCTGCGCCGCCGCAGCCCGGTCGAACGCCAACTCAGCCGCGCCGCAGACGCGCAACCAACCTGAAGCGAGCTTCATCATCATGCGATCCGATTTCCCTGCCCACACCTTGCGATTGCCTGCCCTCGCGCTTGCCTTGCTGATGACAGGTTGCGCGCTGACCCCGGCATACCGGCAACCGGCGGTCGCTACGTCTGCGGCATTCAAGGAAGCGCAGGGCTGGGTAGCCGCCGCGCCGGCGGATGCACTCGATCGCGGTGCATGGTGGACCTTGTTCAATGACCCGTTGCTGAACGAACTGGCATCGCAGGTCGAGGTATCCAACCAGAACGTCGCCGCCGCCGCCGCTGCGTATACGCAGGCGCGCGCGCTGGTCGAGCAGCAGCGGGCGGCATTGTTTCCGGTGGTGTCGCTGGACGGCGGCGCCACACGTTCCGGCGGCCGCAGCGGCACCGTGTCCTCGACGGGCGCAACTGCAAGCCGCACCGGCAACAACGTGCAGCTCAGCATAGGCGGCACCTGGGAAGCAGATGTGTGGGGACGCTTGCGCGCGACGGTGAACAACGCAAGCGCCAGCGCGCAAGCGAGCGCCGCCGATCTTGCCTCGGCCAAGTTGTCCGCGCAAGGCGAACTGGTGGCCGATTACCTGAACCTGCGCCTGACGGATGCGCAGGCCGCCCTGTTGCGCGACACCATCGCCGGCTATGAGCGCGTGCTGCAAATCGCGCGCAACCGTTACGCGGCGGGCGTGGCGCCCAAGACCGACGTGCTGCAGTCCGAAACCCAGCTTGCCAATGCGCAGGCGGATCTCGTCGGACTGCAACGCCAGCGTGCGCAGCTCGAACATGCGATTGCGGTCCTGGTCGGCAAGGCACCGGCGGACTTTGCCATCGCGCCCGCAACGTGGACGCCGGTGGTGCCGGCCGTGCCGCCGGGCGTGCCTTCAACGCTGCTGCAGCGCCGCCCGGATATCGCGGCGGCAGAGCGGCGCGTGGCGGCGGCCAACGAGCAGATCGGCGTGGCACGCGCTGCCTATTTCCCCAGCCTCGGGTTGAATGCTTCTTACGGTTCCGGCGCGACGACCGTGGCCGACCTCTTCAGCGCCTCGACCACGCTCTGGTCGCTCGGCATTTCCACCGCCGAAACGCTGTTCAATGCGGGCGCCACCGGTGCGCGCGTGGACCAGGCGCGCGCCGCCTACGACCAGGCAGTTGCCCGTTATCGCCAGACAGTGCTGGCAGCTTTCCAGAACGTGGAGGACCAGCTGGCTGCCGCGCAAGTGCTGCAGCGCCAGCAAGAGCTGCGCCGCGCGGCATCGCAGGCTGCCGACGAAGCGGAAACGCAATTCCTCAACCGTTATCGTGCGGGCCAGGTGAGCTATACAGAGGTCGTGACTGCGCAGGTGAGTGCGCTCAATGCACGCCGCGCGCTGGTGCAGGCGCAGGCGGACCGGCAGACCGCAGCAGTGTCGCTGATACAGGCGCTGGGCGGCGGCTGGCACGCGCCGTCCGAATAGCGCGCCAAAGCGTCTTTACGACTTCCCGATATTCTTTTCGAGGAAACGCAGCACGCCGGTATCCGACATCATCGTGACGTTCACGCGCATCCTGCTCGACGGTAGCTGGCTTGGCGAAAACAGCGAGCCCGGCGCGAGCAGGAAGCCTTCTTCCAGCGCCTTTTCCGTCAGCACATTGGTATCGCAGCCCGTGTCGGCCCAGACGAACATGCCGGCCGGCGTCGGGATATCGACGACCAGCCCGATGCGTTCCAGCTGCTTGACGGTCTTGTCGCGCACGCCGTCGAGCTTGCTGCGCAGGCGATCGACATGCTTGCGGTAATGCCCTTCCGACAGGATCTTGTAGACGACGCGTTCGCCCACTTCCGGCGAGGTGAGGGTGGTCAGCATCTTGCGGTCTGCCAGGCGCGTCGCGGTTTCGGCAGACGCGGCAATGAAGCCCACGCGCAGCGCCGCTGCCAGCGTCTTGGAAAATCCGCCGAGGTAAATCACGCGCTGCAACTGGTCCAGCGATGCGATGCGCGTAGCCGGCTGCACGCTGGAACCGGGATGCAGGTCGCAATAGATATCGTCCTCGACGATGGTGAAGTCATGCCGTTCGGCGATCTTCAGGATCTGAAATGCTTTGGCTGCCGAGAGCGAGGTGGAGGTCGGGTTGTGCAGCACCGAGTTGATGACATACAGCTTGGGCTTGTGCAAGGCAGCCAGTTCCGCCAGCCTGGCGATATCGGGGCCGTCGGGCAGGCGAGGAATGCCGACCACTTTCGCGCCCAGCGTCGCGAACGAGCCGAACATCAGGAACCAAGCCGGATCGTCGACGAAGATGGTGTCGCCCGGCACGGTGAAATGGCGCGCCACTAGGTCCAGGCCTTGCGTGATGCCGGTGGTCGTCACGATCTGTTCCGGTGTCGCGCCGATTTCCAGTTCGGCCAGCTTCAGTTGCAATTGCTGGCGCAGCGGCAGGAAGCCCTGCGGATTGCCGTACTGGATCAGCATGGCAGGGCTTTGCCGGCTGATTGCGCGCAAGCCATTCGCGATCAGTTCGCCGTCCAGCCAGTCGCTCGGCAGCATGCCCGAGCCGGGCGTCTTCTGCGGCGGCAATTGCTGCCGGAACATGTTGCGCACCAGCCAGACCACATCGAGGTGGGCTGGCGGCTGTTCGGTCCACGCGCCTGCCGCCGCCGACACCAGCGGCGAACGCTCGCGCACATAGAAACCGGAGCCGCGCCGTGATTCCAGGTAGCCCTTTGCCACCAGCCTGTCGTAAGCCTCCACCACGGTGAAGCGCGAGACGCGATGCTGTTCCGCGAACTGGCGTATCGACGGCATGCGCGCGCCGCTGCGCAGCAGCTTGTCGTCGATGCGCGACTCGATCGAACGCACGATCTGGTCGACCAGCGATTCACCGGCATCGCGCGACAGCATCTGCGGCGCGGCGAGGGCAAGTTCGGCGGTCTTTCTGGAAGAGGCTGTATTGGTCATTTTGCCGTGACAGTGAGATTGATTATTTGAATAAGTGTACTGGTACTGTACTGGTTTTGTCGATTAGCATAGTCCTCAATTCAAGAAACGGCAATTGGAGCGGACAATGAAAACTATCGGCATGCTGGGCGGAATGAGCTGGGAATCCACGCTTCCTTACTACCGCATCATCAATGAAACCGTGAAGGAAAAGCTCGGCGGCCTGCACTCGGCCAAGCTGGTGCTGTACAGCGTGGATTTCGAGGAAATCGCCGCACTGCAGCGGGCCGGCGCCTGGGACGAAGCAGGCAACCTGCTGGCGCGTGCTGCGAAGTCGCTGCGTGATGCAGGCGCCAACTTTCTCGTCATCTGTACCAACACCATGCACGTAGTCGCCGATACAGTCGAGAAGGCAGCCGGCATTCCGCTGTTCCATATTGCCGACCCGACGGCCGAGGAAATCCGTCGGCAGGGGCTGAAGAAGATCGGCCTGCTCGGCACGCGCTTCACGATGGAACAGGACTTCTATCGCCAGCGTCTGCGCCAGCAACATGATCTCGACGCGCTGGTGCCCGATGAAGCCGACCGCGACATCGTGCACAAGGTGATTTTCGAGGAGCTTTGTCGCGGCATCGTGCGTGAAGAGTCGCGCCAGGCTTATCGCGACATCATCCAGCGCCTGGTGGATCGCGGCGCGCAAGGCATCATTCTCGGCTGCACCGAAATCGCGATGCTGATTTCCCCGGAAGATGCGCCGGTGCCGGTGTTCGATACGACAGCGCTGCATGCGCGCAAAGCGGCCGAGCTGGCGCTGGCCGCCACTGGCGACCAGTAAGAGGCTGCCATGGAGTCGCTCTTGCCGCTCGCGCTGTTCGCCTTCGTGTCTTCGATCACGCCCGGGCCGAACAACATCATGCTTACCTCGTCGGGCATCCTGTTCGGTTTCCTGCGCTCGGTGCCGCACATGCTGGGCATCACCTTCGGTTTCGGCGTCATGCTCGCGCTGTGCGCCATCGGCATCGGCGGACTGGTGTTGACGGTGCCGGCCATTCATGTGGTGCTGAAGGCGTTCGGATCGGCTTATCTGCTGTACCTCGCATGGCAGTTGCGCCGCATGGCGTTCCGGCAGGATGAACAAACACACGCGCAACCCATGTCCTTTACCGGCGCCGCGCTCTTCCAATTCGTCAATCCCAAGGCATGGGTGATGGCGCTGACCGGTACGTCAGCCTTTCTGCCGCTGGTGCAGCCGGTGTGGCTGGCGGTCGGGATCTTTTGCCTTGTGTTTTGCGCGATCAACTTGCCGTGCGTCAGTGTATGGGCCGGGACGGGCGCCGCGCTGCGCCGCTATCTTGCGCAGCCGCGCTGGCAGAAATTGTTCAGCAGTGTGATGGTGGCGCTCACCGTGTATTCGGCAGCAGCAATATGGATGTGAGGAGATCCGCATGCAGGCAATGACGACGCATGAAACACGCGGCATGTGGCTGGGCGCAGTCGGCGTGGCAATCTTCAGCCTGACGCTGCCGTTCACCCGCATGGCGGTGGCCGAACTCAACCCGGTGTTCGTCGCGCTCGGGCGCGCCGTCGTGGCGGCGCTTGCTTCGGCGCTGCTGCTGTGGTGGCTGGGCGCGCCGCGTCCGACGGTGCGTCAGTGGAAGGCGCTGGCGATCACGGCGCTCGGCGTGGTGGTCGGCTTCCCTGTATTTTCTTCGGTTGCGATGCGTTATGTGCCGGCCTCGCACGGTGCGATCGTGCTGGGAGTATTGCCGCTGGCCACTGCGGTATTCGGCGCGGTGCGTTTCGGCGAACGTCCTTCCACCGGCTTCTGGGTCGCGGCACTCGCCGGCAGCGCCATCGTGGTCGGCTTTGCGCTCTGGCAAGGAGCGGGTGAGCTGCATCTTGCCGATGTCTTCCTGTTTGCCGCCGTCATTGCCGCTGCGATGGGCTATGCCGAAGGCGCGCGCCTGTCGCAAAGCATGGGTGGGCAGCAGGTGATTTCCTGGGCGCTGGTATTGTCGCTGCCGGTGCTGCTGCCGGTAACGATATGGCTGGGCTGGGAATACGGGGTCCATGCGTCGCCGCGGGCCTGGATAGGATTCGGCTATGTGTCCTTATTTTCGATGTTTATCGGGTTCTTCTTTTGGTATAAAGGTCTGGCGCTGGGCGGCATCGCCCGGGTGGGGCAAGTGCAGTTGCTGCAGCCCTTCCTGACGCTGGCCGGTGCCGCGCTGATACTCGGGGAAACGCTGGAAGCGCGCAATTTCGTCTTCGCGCTGGCCGTGCTTGCCGTGGTCGCCGTCGGGCGCCGCATGGCGGTCAAGAGGTAAAATCGGCGTC
>DASVLM010000438.1:0-7906 GCA_036384875.1 Noviherbaspirillum sp. | reverse complement strand
AATGCGTCCGCGGCAAAGCGCAGGTTGTCCACCACCGTCTTGCGCAGCGTCTCCGCATCCACGCCCTGCGGCGCAATGCCGACCAGGCAGTTCAACTGCTTCACGCCCAGCACCTTGGCATACTTGATCGCCTCGCCCACGCCATGGCGGAATTCCGCAACGCGATCGGGATGGCAAGCGATGCCGCGCTCGCCCGCTTCCCACTTCCCCGCCGGCAGGTTGTGCAACACCAGCTCCAGCTTGTTGCTCTCCAGCTTGGCTGCGATCTCGTTTGCATCGAAGGCGTACGGGAACAGGAATTCCACGCCCTTGAAGCCGGCCTTCGCTGCGGCCTCGAAGCGGTCCATGAAAGGATGCTCGTTGAAAAGCATCGTCAGGTTGGCTGCCAGTTTCGGCATCTCGTTTCTCCTTCTCAATCCATCAATCGAGCAGCGCGATCGCGGTCGGCGCATCGTCGCGCGACTCGGCCAGCTCTTCGAATTCATTCACCTTGTCGATCTCGGTGCCCATCGAGATATTGGTCACGCGCTCGAGGATGATCTCGATCACCACCGGCACCTTGTACTGGCGCATCAATGCACGTGCCTGGCCGAATGCATCCTGGATGTCTTCCGGCCGCCGGACGCGAATCGCCTTGCAGCCGAGGCCTTCGACCACCGCAACGTGGTCCACGCCATAACCTTCCAGCTCAGGTGCATTGATGTTCTCGAACGACAGCTGCACGCAGTAATCCATCTCGAAACCGCGCTGCGCCTGGCGGATCAGGCCGAGGTAGGAGTTGTTCACTACCACGTGCAGGTAAGGCAGGTTGAACTGCGCGCCCACTGCCAGTTCTTCGATCATGAACTGGAAGTCGTAGTCGCCGGAGATCGCAACGACCTGGCGTTCCGGATCGGCGGCGCATACGCCGAGCGCTGCCGGCACTGTCCAGCCGAGCGGACCCGCCTGGCCGCAGTTGATCCAGTGGCGCGGCTTGTAGACGTGCAGGAATTGCGCTGCGGCGATCTGCGACAGGCCGATGGTGCTGACGTAGCAAGTCTCGCGGCCGAAGGCACGATTCATTTCCTCGTACACGCGCTGCGGCTTGATCGGTGCGTTGTCGAAGTGCGTCTTGCGCAGCATGGTGCGCTTGCGCTGCTGGCATTGCGCGACCCACTTGCTGCGGTCCTTCAGCTTGCCGGCAGCCTTCCATTCCTTCGCCACTTCCACGAAGAGCTTCAACGCCGCACCGGCGTCGGACACGATGCCGTAGTCCGGACCGAACACGCGGCCGATCTGCGTCGGCTCGATATCGACGTGCACGAACTTGCGGCCCTTGGTGAACACATCGACCGAGCCGGTATGGCGGTTGGCCCAGCGGTTGCCGATGCCGAGCACGAAATCCGATTCAAGCATCGTCGCATTGCCGTAGCGATGGCTGGTCTGCAAGCCCACCATGCCGGCCATGAGTTCATGATCGTCGGGAATCACGCCCCAGCCCATCAATGTCGGGATGACGGGAATGCCGGTGACTTCGGCGAACTCCACCAGCAGCTCGGACGCATTCGCATTGATGATGCCGCCGCCTGCGGTAATCAGCGGACGCTCTGCCTCGTTCAGCATCGTCAGCGCCTTCTCGATCTGGGCGCGCGTCGCGGCGGGCTTGTA
The DNA here is from genome assembly GCA_036384875.1 of Noviherbaspirillum sp. Lineage (GTDB taxonomy): Bacteria > Pseudomonadota > Gammaproteobacteria > Burkholderiales > Burkholderiaceae_D > Noviherbaspirillum. Next base: position 6,259 of record DASVLM010000438.1, on the reverse strand, counting down.
GACCGGCAACGGCTCATAGGTATCCGGATCGAATTCGATCTCGGCCATCTGCACGTCGAACGGCAGGTCGACCAGCACCGGGCCGGGACGGCCGGAGCGCATCAAATGGAAAGCCTGCTGCAGCACGCGCGGCACCAGTGCCGGCTCGCGTACCGTCACCGCCCACTTGGTCACCGGCTTGGCGATCGATTCGATATCGACTGCCTGGAAGTCTTCCTTGTAGAGACGGGCACGCGGCGCCTGGCCGGTGATGCACAGGATGGGGATCGAGTCCGCCTGCGCCGAATACAAACCGGTGATCATGTCGGTGCCGGCCGGGCCGGAGGTGCCGATGCACACGCCGATGTTGCCGGCCCTGGCGCGGGTATAACCCTCGGCCATGTGCGACGCACCCTCGACGTGGCGCGCGAGAATATGCTTGATGCTGCCGCGCTTTTTCAGCGCCGAATACAGCGGGTTGATTGCCGCGCCCGGCACGCCGAACGCCTGCGCAATGCCTTCCTTTTCCAACACATACACTGCGGCTTCCACCGCGCTCATCCTTGCCATACGACCTCCTGCATCATGGTTGATTCGATGAGGTCGATACTACGGATAAAGCTATTCTTTGATAAGACGACAAACGGTTGGGTTATTCGATACGCGGAGTATGGGATGAGGGAATTCAGGCCAGCAGCGCCGCCACCAGATCCTTCTTGCCTTCTTCCACCGTGCCGTCGAATCGCAGCGCGGACTCGACATGGTTCAGGTGCTCGACGATGAGCTTCTCGGCCTTGTCGGCCTTGCCGGATTTCGCGGCGTCGAGGAACAGCGCGTGTTCATCTGCCGAACAGACGGCATCCATCTCGGACTGGTAGAGCATGGTGATGAGCGAGCTGCGCGCGATCAGCTCCTGCAGGATTTCGGTGAGCACCTTGTTGCCGACGACCTGGGCCAGCAACACGTGGAAGTCGCCCAGCAATTGCGAACGCACCTTGGAATCCTTGCCGGAAAGCGCGTTGCGCTCGTCCTTCAGGTGGCGTTCCAGCATCTTGTAATCCGCAGGCTTCGCCTTCGCGACGAACTCACGCGCCAGCGCCGCTTCGATGATGCGGCGCGCGGCAAACACTTCACGCGCTTCGGTTTCGGTCGGCTGGCTGACAAAGGCGCCCTTGTCGGGCACGATATCGATCAGCTTGTCTTTCGACAGGCTGAGCAGCGCGGCGCGGATCTTGGTGCGGCTGACGGAATACACCCGCGACAGCGCCTCCTCGCGCAGCTTGGTGCCGGGCGGCAGCTTGCGCGCCGCGATGGCGGCGGCGATGTCATCGGCGATGGACTGGGAGCTGCGGGCGCTCCCTTCGGCTTCGTTCTTGCTGGTCATGATGCGCAATCCTTTATGCGCACTATATCAGACGACGCAGATTGCGGACTATTTTTGCGGCCATATTTTGTATACAATCTTTGAATACTGAGCTATACTCAAACCCAATCACCAGCCGCAGACGGCAAGGATTGGCAAGAATTGACAAGGAGGCAATGTGACCAACAACGCGGATTCCACCAGCCGGGGAACCCAGCTCATGCGCCGGGCCGACGAACTGGCGCAGCACACCGAGGCGCCCGGCATGCTGACGCGCACCTACCTGACGCCGGCACACCGCGGCGCCGCCGAACTGCTGTCGCAATGGATGCGCGAAGCCGGCATGACGGTGCGGCGCGACGCGGCCGGCAACGTGATCGGTCGCTACGAGGGCACGACGCCCGATGCGCCCGCCCTGCTCACCGGTTCGCACTTCGATACGGTGCGCAATGCCGGCAAGTACGACGGCAACTTCGGCATCCTGTTGCCGATCGCTTGCATCGCCGACTGGCATCGCGCCGGCAAGCGCTTTCCGTTCGCGATTGAAGTCATCGGCTTTGCCGAAGAGGAAGGTGTGCGTTTCAAGGCCACCCTGCTCGGCAGCCGTGCCATCGCAGGCACCTTCGACACTGCCTTGCTGGACAAGCGCGACGAAGACGGCATCAGCATGCGCGAAGCCATCGCCGTCGCGGGATTCGACCCCAATGCCCTGCCGCAAGCCGCCTTCCCGCGCGACAAGGCGCTCGCCTTCGTCGAAGTCCACATCGAGCAAGGTCCGGTGCTGCTGGATGAAGGTTTGCCGGTCGGCGTGGTGACGGCCATCTCGGGCGCGACGCGCTTCCAGGTTACCGCCACCGGTCTCGCCGGCCACGCCGGCACCGTGCCGATGACGCTGCGCCGCGATGCCGCCATGACCGCCGCCGAAATCGGCCTCTTCATCGAGAAGCGTTGCTCCGGCATTCCCGGCCTGGTCGGCACCGTCGGCCAACTCAACGTGCCGAACGGTGCAGCCAATGTCGTGCCGGGCAAGGCGGTGTTCACCATCGACATCCGCGCCGAGACCGACGACGTGCGCGAAGCCGCGGTGCGCGACGTGGTCGAGGAGATGAAAAAGATCGCGGCCCGCCGCAACGTCACGCTCGACATCGTGCAGACCCACGAAGCGAAGAGCGTGCCGTGCGCGCCGTGGCTGCAGCAGCAGTTCGCATCTGCGATCGCCGCGCAAAACGTGCCGTTGCGCTACCTGCCTTCCGGCGCCGGCCACGATGCGATGGCGATTGCAGCGATGACCGACGTCGCGATGCTGTTCGTGCGCTGCGGCTGCGGCGGCATCAGCCATCATCCCGACGAAACCATGACCGCCGAAGACGCCGGCATTGCCGCCGATGTCTTCAGCCGCGTCGTCGAACACTTTTCAACGCAGCGCTGAGCTGCGCCACCCCACGTGAAACGATTGGAATCAACATGACTACTCCCATCCTCATCGACGGCTTCAACCTGACGGCAGACAAGGTGGTGGCGATCGCACGCGATCCCTCGATCAAGGTCGGCCTGGCGCAATCCTCACGCGATGCGCTCAAGCAGAGCCGCGACTACATCGAATCGACCTGGATGCATGACGATGCGCCGATGATGTACAGCTTCAACACCGGCGTCGGCCTGCTGAAGGACACGCGCATCAAGGTCGAGCACATCGAACTGTTCCAGACGCAGATGATCCGCGCCCACTCGGCCGGCATCGGCGAACCCTTCTCCGAGGAAGTCAGCCGCGCCACCATGCTGTTGCGCGCCAACGCCTTCGCCTCCAACTATTCCGCGCCGCGCGTCGAAGTGGTCGACCGCCTGCTCGACTTCCTGAACGCCGGCATCCATCCGCTGATGCCGCAGAAGGGCTCGGTCGGTGCATCCGGCGACCTCGCACCGCTGGCCTACCTCGCCGCCGCCATTGCCGGTTTCGATGAAGCGGAAGTGATGTACAAGGGCAGGAAGATGAGCGCGCCGCAGGCGATTAGCGAAGCCGGCATCGGCCCGGTGAAGTTCGACCTGAAAGCAAAGGATGCATCGGCCTTGATCAACGGCTGCACCGCATCGCTCGCCGTCGCGGCGCTGGCCGCGCACGATGCGCGCAACCTGTTGTCCGATGCCTGCCTGTCGCTCGGCTTGACACTCGAAGCGATGCGCGCCGAGATGTCCGCGTTCGACGAGCGCATCCACATCGCCCGCCCGCATCCCGGCCAGATCAAGACAGCGGCCATCGTGCGCAACCTGCTGAAGGGTTCGACCCGCACTACGCACGAAGCACGCGCCGTGCAATTCCCGGATGAACTGCGCCGCACCGACATTCCGTACACGCCGCGCATCCAGGATGTGTACTCGCTGCGTTGCGCGCCGCAAGTCTACGGCCCGGTGTTCGATGCGCTGGATTACATCGACACCATCATCAAGAACGAAACCAATTCGGCCACCGACAACCCGCTGATCTTCGCGAAGGATGGCGGCGGTTTCGAAATCATTTCCGGCGGCAATTTCCACGGCCAGTATCTGGCGCAGGCGATGGACTTGCTGGCGATGGCGATCACGGATTTGGGCAGCATCGTCGAGCGCCGCATCGCACGCCTGATCGACCCGACCCTGTCGTGGGGCTTGCCGCGCAACCTGATGAGCGGCATCCGTGGCGTCAACACCGGCTACCCGGTGGTGCAATGCTCGATGAGTTCGCTGGTGATGGAGAACCGCACGCTCTCCATGCCAGGCAGCGTGGACAGCATTCCGTCCAAGGGCAACAGCGAAGACCACATCTCGAATTCGACCTGGTGCTCGCGCAAGGCAGCCACCGTGATTGCCAACACGCAGTACATCGTCGGCGTGGAAATGCTGCTGGCAGCGCAGGCGCTGACGATGACCGAGTCGCTGCTGCCGGGCTTCGTGCTGGGCCAGGGCACGCAAGCGGCGTATGAGCAGATCCGCAAGGAAATCCCGGCCTGCCTCGACGGCGACCGCTGGTTCCATCAGGACATCCAGGCTGCGCACTCCTTCGTCACCACCGGCTCGGTACGTAACGCGGTGGAGAAGAAGATCGGCAAGTTCGCCTGAAGGGACTTCGTCTAAACGCATTTCGTCTAAACGCACTTCGTCTAAAAGCATCGTTCCGGCCGCGCACGCCAACCGTGCCGGCCGGATTTTCCTCATCAAGGGATAATGAAATCTTTTCAGCAATCCCCTTGAGGTCTCTGACCATGTCATTCCGCATCACCGCTGCACGCCGTGCAGTGGCCGCCGCATTCTTCGTCAACGGCGCTGTCTTCGCGACATGGGCGGCGCGCATTCCCTCCATCAAGGAAAACCTTGCATTGAACGACAGCCAGCTCGGCCTTGCCTTGCTGTGCATCGGCATCGGCGCGCTAGTCGCATTCTCCATGACCGGCCGGCTCATTGCCCGCTTCAGCAGCCGCGTCGTCATGATTGCTGCCGGGCTGGGCTTGTGTGTCACACTGCCGCTCCTTGCGCTGGCGCCGTCGATGGCGATGCTGTTCGCGGCCCTGGTTGCCTTCGGCCTGTGCAACGGCGGGATGGATGTGGCGATGAATGCGCACGGTGTCGGCGTCGAGCAGGAATACGGCCAGCCAACCATGTCGTTCTTCCACGGCATGTTCAGCCTCGGCGGCCTGGCAGGCGCAGCGACCGGCGCGCTCAACGCTTCTCTGGAGATCACTCCCCTGCTGCATTTTTCCGGCGTGGCGACATGCCTGGCGTGCGTCGTCGCCGGCTGCGCGCCCCGCCTGTTGCCGAGAATAGAAGCCGAACGGAACGCCGGCTCGACGCTGGCTGCACCCGACCGCCGGCTGCTGGGATTGGGCGCGATCGCGTTCTGCGCCTTCCTCACCGAAGGCGCAATGGCGGACTGGAGCGGCGTCTATCTGCGCGAGACGCTGGCTACCGATGCCGCTTTCGCTGCCTTCGGCTATACCGCCTTCTCCCTCACCATGACATTCACCCGCTTCACCGGCGACAGGCTGGTGCATCGCCTGGGCGCGGAGACGATCGTACGCGTCGGCGGCCTGCTGTCCTGCATCGGCCTCGCCATGGGCCTGGCGATCCCGGTGCCGACGGTGGGCCTGCTGGGTTTCGCCTGCGTCGGTGGGGGCATGGCAATCATTTCGCCAGTCGTGTTCGGCGCAGCGGGCAACATGAAAGGGATGGCCGCCGGCTCGGCAATCGGTGCGGTGGCAACGATGGGCTACAGCGGCTTCCTGATCGGCCCGCCGCTGATCGGTTTCCTTGCGCATGACTTCGGCATGCGACTCGCGCTTGGGCTCGCGGCCCTGCTGGGGCTGGTGATCGCATTGCTCAGCAGGCAGGTGGCGAGGTGAATGGCGTTGAGCAATCGCCGCTAAGGCATCTGCAACAACCGCGTGAGTGACGGATTTTTTTGCATGCGCTCTGTCCACCATTTCAGCGCTTCGCCCTCTGCAGCGCTGCGCCACGCGAGATAAAACGTTTCGGCAGGCCTCGCCTCTTCCACTTCCTTCTCGACCAGCAGGCCGGCTGCAATCCCCGCCCATGCCCATGGTTCCGGCAGAAAGCCGAAGCCGATACCCGCGACCTGGAATTCGTATTTGGTTTTCATGTCGGAGACCGTCAGCACATCCTGCCCGAACAGGAGCCCGACGGTACGCACCGGAAGCCGGCGCGCTGAATCGGCGACAGAGACGGCGCGGTACGCCTGCAGATCATCCTTGGTAAGCGGACGCTGCAATTGCGCCAGGGGATGCGCCGGCGACACCGTGAAGACGAATGGAATCTGCCCCAGGGGCAATGCGGCGTAGCCTCCACCCGACGGCCCCTCGCCTGCCCCGCCAATCAGTAAATCAACGCGCCCATCAATCAGCGCCTCCCAGGTACCGGAAAGCGATTCCT
>DASVLM010000437.1:0-4387 GCA_036384875.1 Noviherbaspirillum sp. | reverse complement strand
CCCATGAACTTCGCAACGACGCACCGCAGGTCGTGGATATACTCTGCCCGAGCATGGTCAAGATGGCCCCAGCAATTGAGAAGGCCATTTATGATCATGCGCTTTCCGAAGGCTTCCGGTGCGTTTGTCACGTGTTCTCCGGAGAGACACCGAAAAAGGCCATCAACCCGCTCGGCGAAGAACGCTGCGCGCTGAGACAACAGCCCCTGAATGGTCGATTTGACCGTGTCCGGCTCAAAAGGAGGCGTCTCGTTTTTACTGATCTGGTTATGCCATTCAGTTCGTTTTTTTGCAGGCATACATTCCAGTACGTCGGTCAAGTTTATGACCTGGGACCAGTAGCTTGCGTCAAGCGATCGGATGGCCGGACCTGACTCAAACAATGCAGCAGCACTGAAGCTTCCAGTACCACGTTCTACGCGTGCACCATCAAGGAAGAAATGAATGACATCGGTTTCGCCACTGACGTACGCGGCGATACGCTCGATGTCAGCCCGTTGCTTGCGATACTTTGCAAGTAACGCGTCGATCGGCGCGAAGACGGCTAGTTGTGTGGATGGATCGCCGAACAGTTCGACTTCTGCCATATCCATGATTTGCCTCCAAAGTTGGAGGGAGTCCGTCCCATCGGGAGCGAGACCCCCGAGGGTGGATGAAGTGTGTAAGCCCTTTGCCGGTTAAATCGACTTGGGGCACTGTAGATGCTGGACGCCCAGCTGCGTTTTCCGTGCGAGAGCACGAGAAAAATCCTGTCTGATGCCGAAGGGGCATGAAGCAAGACTCTCGGAAAAAGGATACGGTGTCCTGAATGGGCAGATAAGCCCCGATCCGAAGACCGGGGCTCTCTGTAACGGAACTGGCTTAACCTTGCGCCGCGGCGTTGGCCACGGTGTTCTCATTGCTGACGTAATCAGCGACGAGGTAGGTCATACCGTTCACATATTCACCGGCATCCCGAAGGATTTCGATGTCGCCGAAGGCATCGAGACGATGCGGATATGCTTTCGGCACGGGTCCGTTCGGGACGGCGAGGCAAAGTGCGACGTGTTCGGTATCCCCATTTGCTTCGAGATCGGCTTGAAGTTTTGCAACGAGCTCGCTCAGTTTCATTTTGATTCTCCTGGATGCCCTGTTCAGGCGACATGGCAAGCTTCTGCCACGGGTTGGATGGAGTGCGTTTGCTGCTTCTCAAACGCGAGGATTTGGTCATACAGCGCTCCGACCGTTGCTTTCATGGTCGGATTGATGTGACTGTCCCCCCTGTCGATGCCCTTGCTGGTGAAGTGCGTACCGTAAAGAGGGTAGCTGCCGATCGCGATGCTGCCGCTATTGCCCGGCAGTGCCATCATTGCTCCGGTTTCACGAAGAAACTCAATTGCCTCAGTCAGGGATTCAAACGAATCGCTGTTGTCGGTATCGGCCGACTCGTAGGAAAGACTCCACGAGACGACATACCAACGCTGCTGCAACTGAATTACGTCTTCGATGGTGACCGGCCACGTCATCGGTGCCGGCATTGCGCGATGGCTTGAACCGTCCGCGTAATGCTTGGCAAGGCTGTCCATGAAATTGCGCGGAAGGACAAACGCGAGTTTGTCCAGGTCCACCTGCAATTCCGACGGACTGGTGAAATCAAAATCGACAAAGTTATTGCCGTCCCAGTCATTCTCTTCTTCGACGATGATTTTGAAACTACCATCGGCATTCATGCAGAAATGAACGGGATACGAACTGCCGCTTACGACATGGACCGTATGAAATTTTGAAGGATCGAACCACATGTTGTACTCCTGAGTTGCATGCGGAGCACCCCCAATGTGGGGATGTATCCCCGCATCGGGTGAATGATGACAGCGTGATTTTATGCTTCAGACCGGGTTGGCCGCGGCCTGTTGCTTGTACCGGTTTTCCGCTTCACGCAGTTCGCGCATGGTTTTGTGCATCTCCCTTCTGACTGCCGGCCGCTTCAAAACCCAGGCAACCAGGTTTCTTGCAGTGCGGCGGGTCATGAGGAAGCGCCCAAACGCATCAAGGGGCATGTGCAGGATTTTCCGTACAGCCTTCTTTGCGGGATTAATGTGATCGATCATGACGTCCAAATACATGATTTCGACGGTGAGGCGACCATACTTGGCCCAGTAACGAACATTGCTTACAACACGCATCAAGTGCCATGCGATGCCGAGTTCGTTGAGTCGTTTTACAAAGTCCATTGCTCCTCCAGACGGTTAAACGGAACAGGCCATGGAAGGGCCGAAATCCGTTGATTGTTGAATGGAGCAGTCCCGGTGGCGGGATTGCTCCCGCTTGGGATATGAAGATGCTGGCTGTCCAGCTGCATTTTCCGTGCGAGAGCACGAAGAAAATCCTGTCCGATGCCCGTATGGCATGCGACATGACTCTCGTGAAAATGGACGATTGGCGAAGTGCCAAGGATATGCGACTGGTGCCGGGCGGTGAACCCTGGCGGAGGATGATGCTGATTTGTCCGTCAGCTCGGATAACAAATGGTGTCCTTTTCCATAGATTTTGTCAAGGCAACTACTTCGCCAGCTGCACGTGGCGCATTGACCGGTCCCCCACAGGGTCGACGGCCGCTCCCGGAACGCCAGGTCGATGCCCTTTGGTCCGTAGGGCGTCGCGCCCGACGCCACGTCGGACTTTCGAGTTTTATGGTTGACGAGGCTGGCTCGCTGCACGGATTCCGAGAGTCCGCCGAATGATCGCGATGTTCTCGGCATGGCCACGTGGCAGGTTCTTCACGGTGATCTCGCGCACGAATATTGCTTCTGGTGAATTGGCTCGCCGGCGGGCCATCTCCTGAAAGTAGGTCCGATCCCGTTCTTCGGCGGCCACGCGCAGCGCTTCGCCGATCGCGCGCGCCCCGCTGAAGTCGTAGCCGGCGCTGCGGATCCGCTCGAGCGAGCAATCGAGCCGCGTTTCGTTCGTAATCGGCACGGTCCTGTGTTCGGCCTCGAGGGCGAAGAGGATTGTCTGCCATTCATCCGCTGGCCAGCGGCGCCGGACCAGGCGGATGTAATGCCTGACCACGTCGACCGGGAACGACTTCAAGAATCCGGGCCAAGCGAGTCCGGCCGGCTCATGCCACCAATATTCGTTCTGCATAGCCATCTCCTCCAAGCAAGAGTATTTCCGCACACCAATGATTTAAGGAAAAATTTCCCCTATTTGAACCACCCTATAAATGCAATTAACAATCCAGTTCCTCAAAGTACTCCCGATGATCGACCGCTCCCTGTCTCTTTGGTCGAGTCATCCCTTGAAAGGGGGTTTGCCTTTTCCCTTGCCTGGGCCGGTGACGAGGCGAAGTCCCCGTTCATTCCCGGCTCAAATGCATCCGCTTTGCCCAGCTTTTTCACTGTATTGACCTCGTCCCGGACAGGAAGCTTAGAAAGCTCAGAAAGATGAGAAAGCTCAGGTCGCGGGGCCCCGGGCGGTCGCGAGTTGGCTCGGGTCGCAAGGGAGAGGCTGTTTGGGGTTGGGTAACTAACTGGATCGTTAATTGCATTTTTAAAGGTTTCTGTAATTCATTGATTTTTGACAAATTTTCCGTTGAGCATATTTGGGTGAGTGTTTCGGGGGAGGCTACCCCGGGATGCTGCGGTTACGCTGCGCTGTCCGCTAAAGCGCGAGCGCCGGCACTCCGGTGAAGTCCTATAAAGTGAAAACCCCCAACAAGAGAGGTCTTTCGGCGCTGCCGAACGTGATTGCATTAATCGACGTACCAGCGCAACCATCCCAGTCCTGCGCGGCACAGTCGCGCTGCCCTAGTGTGCTGATGGGCAGGTCCAGCGCCGGCGGCGCTACGCGTGCGTTCCAACGCGTGCAGCAGTTATTCCCCTGCGAGTGATCCGCGCCTGATCAGAATTCTGTGTGTTGAAGCTATTGCCTGTTTCAAGGCATGGTTGCCACGGCTGGCGGCCGTCGGCATGACGTGGTTTTCAGTGCTACTGCAGCCCTATTCCGGCCGCGTTTCGAGTGTGATGTTGGGCAGCTCCAGGAAGTCGTCTCCGGAAGGTGCCTGAATAAGCTGATGCGCGTTTGCGCGTGGTGAATATGGTGCCCGGGAGAACGGGGGAATCCCCCGTTCTCTCCGGTGCGCTGGCCACCGGTGTGGCCAACTCCCTTCATCGCAACGACTCAGGTCGTGAAAAGCATCAGGCTTCCCACAACCATCGCCATTACAAAGCAGAACTCCATCTGCACCTTCAGGACAGCGTCCGTCTGGTAGAAGTATTGGAGCTCAGCGTTCTGCATCCCCGCAATGCGGATGAGCAGGCCGAGAACAATCAGCGAGAGCACCTTCAGGATGACGGCGACTTGCTGACGATCGTGGATGTTGAACTTTTTCGTGATGAACATGATT
>DASVLM010000436.1:0-4972 GCA_036384875.1 Noviherbaspirillum sp. | reverse complement strand
GGTCCTGTTCCCGAGCGTCCAGCATCTTTACATAGCCGCCGAAAGGCAAGGCTGACAGGGCCCATTCAGTCTGATCCCGACCGATCCGCCGGGAATAGACGATGCGGCCCATGCCCACCGAAAAACGCAGCACTTTGACGCCACACCAGCGTGCTACCCAGTAATGCCCCAGTTCGTGGACAATGATCAGGACGCCGAGCGCAACAAAGAATGCAATCAGTGTCTGAAGAAAAGCCATGATGTCAGCACTTGAGAATGAGTTCGCGTGCAAGTTCGCGCGCCCGACAATCCTGTTCCAGCAAGTCACCGATATTCGTGACGCCCACAGGAGGTAGTTTTTCCATGACCCGAGCGATCAGCGAGTCGATTTCCCGGAATCCGATCTTGCGGTCGAGGAAGGCCTCTACCGCCACCTCGTTGGCCGCATTCAGTATAGCGGGGGCGGTACCCTCGGCCAACAAGGCGTCATAGGCGAGCTTCAGGCAGGGAAACCGTTGGAAATCTGGCGTTTGAAACACCAGCTGCCCGATTCTGGCGAGATCCAGGGCAGCAACGCCAGAGGCAATCCGCTCCGGGTAAGCCAGCGCATGAGCGATCGGCGTACGCATATCTGGATTGCCGAGTTGCGCAAGTACGGAGCCATCTACGTACGAGACCATTGAATGAATGACGCTCTGCGGATGGATCACTACCTCGATTTGCTCTGCCGAGGCGCCAAACAGCCAATGTGCCTCGATCACCTCAAGGCCCTTGTTCATCATGGTGGCAGAATCGACCGAAATCTTGCGCCCCATGACCCAATTGGGATGAGCAACAGCCTCTTCCGGGGTGACCTCTTCGAGCGTGTCCACAGGCCGCTTCAGGAACGGTCCGCCGGATGCGGTTAATAATATTTTTGCAATACCGTGATCTTCCGGGGTGCGCTCGTAGGCTGACGGCAAACACTGAAAAATCGCATTGTGCTCACTGTCGATCGGCAAGAGGGTCGCATTGTGTTCTCGGACTGCATCCATGAACAGCCGGCCAGACATGACCAATGCCTCCTTGTTGGCCAGCAGGATTTTCTTGCCCGCATGCGCCGCCGCCAAGTTCGGCGCAAGGCCCGCAGCGCCGACGATAGCCGCCATGACGATGTCGCAGCCAGTGGCGCTCGCCACGTCACACAACGATGCTTCGCCGTGCTGCACCTCGGTTTTTATTCCCTTGGCGGCAAGACGCTTGCTTAAAGACTTTGCGGCCTCAGCAGAACCAACCACGGCTACCTGCGGGCGGAATCGCTCGCACTGCCCAGCAAGTTCTTCCACACGCTGATGTGCAGTCAACGCGTATACGCGATATCGGTCCGGGTGCCGCGCAACGACATCCAACGTCGATACGCCAATTGAACCCGTCGCGCCAAGAATCGTAATATGTTGCATCCCGCGATTTTCCATCTACAGCCATGCCCCCAATAACACAGCGAGAGGCAATGTAGGTATTAGTGCGTCAATCCGATCCAGTACACCACCATGGCCTGGCAACAGGCTACTGCTGTCCTTCATGCCCGCGCGACGCTTGAGTTGGGACTCGAAGAGATCGCCGGCGATGCTGGCCGCCACGATCAGCGTCATCACTGCAACAAAGCCGGTCCATCCCCAAGCGGCCACCACCCGCGACGAAAATGTATCTGCGAGCGAGGAAATTTTTGTTGATCCGGCGGCGATTGCAAGCACTGCCGTCCATCCACCAACCGCGCCCTCCCAGGATTTTCCAGGAGAAATCGACGGTGCCAGCTTGTGTTTGCCAAAAGCCTTGCCGGCGAAATACGCGCCGATATCCGCCACCCAGACCAATGCCATGACAGATAGCAGATAAAGAGATGAATGTAGAAACAGGGAAGTAATTGCCACAAAGCAGCCAAGGATGGCGATCCCGTAAATCCCGGTCAGCAATCGATTGCCGAGTCCTTCAAATGATGGCAACTCCCTTGCCAGTAACGGCGCAAGCCTGAGCGCCCACGCCGCTACACATATGGCAAACAGAGGCGTTGCGTGCGCCGGACTGCCTGCAAACACGATGAACAAAAAAGCGGCAGTCCAGAGCACAGCCCCAATGATTGGCTGGCGATTGCGAAATAACCGGAAGCATTCCCATGCAGCGGCAGCAAAGAAAGTTGCGGCAACTATTCCGAACAGCAGAAATGACTGGGAATACAGGACAGCAAGAAGAAGTGCAAGCAGCACCAGCGCAGTAATGACGCGCGTCCTCAGCATTACGACGCCTTCTTCTGTTCAATCAGTTGCTCGCTGGTACGGCCGAAACGCCGCTCTCTTTGACAGTAAGATGCAATGGCAAGATCCAGCGCGGCGGCATTGAAATCAGGCCAATAGGTGTCGGTGAAGTAAAACTCACTGTAGGCCAGTTGCCACAAGAGAAAATTGGATACGCGCTGTTCGCCGCCGGTGCGAATGAACAAATCGGGTTCGGGGGCATAAGCCATGGCAAGATAAGGAGCCAACTGCTCTTCGGTGAAATCGGTCACACCCGGATTTTCTCTGGTCATCTTGCCGATTGCCTGCATGATGTCCCACCGCCCACCGTAATTGGCACAAATAGTCAGTGTCAGGCCAGCATTGCCCGCCGTACGACGTTCCGCGTTCTCAATCAGACTTTGGAGCTTGACATCGAAACGACCTAGGTCACCGACGACTTTGAGGCGAATATTGTTCGCATGCAGCTTCGCGACCTCGCGCTCCAATGCAGTCATGAACAGACGCATGAGAAGCGACACTTCGTCCGCAGGACGGCGCCAGTTCTCAGAGCTGAACGCAAATAGTGTCAAGTACTCCACACCGCGTTCGACGCATGCCTCGACAATGGTGCGAACCGCATCTACACCCTTCTTGTGGCCTGCAACCCGCGGCAGGAAGCGGCGAGTTGCCCAGCGGCCATTACCGTCCATGATAATGGCAACATGACGCGGCACCAAAGACACCGCCGGGATGGTTTGCGTTGAACTGATATGGGTCATGAAAGGGCTTGAGCCTAAATGGGGTTATCGAGATGAAGCATCGATGAATTACAGCATACCTTATTGCACCGACTGATGCCGTGCATCAAGCTCTGCATGAATTCGGCCGCCATCGACAGGCCGGCAGGAGCAGCCCTCCTGCTACTTGCCCTATCGAAAGCCGGGTATCCGGCAAATACCAATCAGACAGTCAGGAGTTCTTTTTCCTTTTCCGCGATCAGCTTCTCTACTTCGGCGACGAACTTGTCGGTCAATTTCTGAATATCGTCCTGGGCACGGCGTTCATCATCTTCCGAGCAAGCCTTGTCCTTCAGCAACTTCTTCAATGCTTCGTTGGCATCGCGGCGGACATTCCGGATAGCAACTTTTGAGTCTTCTCCCTCACCCTTTACGACCTTCACGATTTCCTTGCGGCGCTCTTCGGTCAGCGGCGGTGTCGGCACCCGAATCAAGTCACCCTGCGTTGACGGGTTCAGGCCAAGATCCGATTCACGGATTGCTTTCTCGACCACAGCCACCATCTTCTTTTCCCACGGCTGCACACCGATGGTTCGTGCATCGATCAGAGTCACATTGGCGACCTGGTTTATTTGTGTCGGGGTGCCGTAATAATCGACCAGTACGTGGTCCAAAATGCCAACGTGTGCGCGGCCGGTACGAACCTTGGCCAAGTCGGTCTTCAAGGTCTCAACCGACTTCTGCATCTTCTGCTCGGCATTCTTCTTGACATCAGCGACTGTCATGCTGCTCTCCTCTTTCGCAACGAGTAGAAATCTGAATTAAACGTGTACAAGCGTGCCTTCGTCTTCGCCCATGATGACGTTCCTGAGCGCGCCCGGCTTGACAATGGAAAAGACTTTTATTGGAAGTTTCTGGTCGCGGCACAGCGCGAAAGCAGTGGCGTCCATTACCTGCAGATGCTTGGCAATCGCCTCATCGAAACTGATGTTGGTGTATCGCGTTGCATTGCGGTCCTTGTTCGGGTCGGCGCTATATACGCCGTCGACCTTGGTCGCCTTCAATACAATTTCCGCACCGATTTCCGAACCGCGCAATGCCGCTGCCGTATCGGTGGTGAAGAACGGATTGCCGGTACCTGCAGCAAACACCACGATCTTGCCCTCTTCGAGATACTGCAACGCCTTGGGGCGGACGTAGGGTTCGACGACCTGCTCGATACCGATGGCAGACATCACGCGCGCAGTCAGGCCGGCACGGCGCATCGCATCCGCAAGCGCCAGTGAATTCATCACGGTCGCAAGCATGCCCATGTAATCCGCGGTGGCGCGGTCCATGCCTTGGGCGCCCGGCGCCACGCCTCGGAAAATGTTTCCGCCACCGATAACGATGGCGAGTTCGACACCCAGCCTCGAAACTTCGGCGACATCCTCTACCATGCGCTCAATGGTGGCACGGTTGATGCCATATGCATCTTCGCCCATCAGCGCCTCACCAGAGAGTTTGAGGAGAACGCGCTTATAAGCTGGTTTTGTCATGAACTGGGCTCCTGGTTGTTGTCCGATAAAGTGGGTGGTCATCGGTTTGTGCGAGACGTCCGACATCAGCCTTCGTGAGGCTAAAGATTAGACGAATTCCTGCGTGACCGGCTTGCCCGAATGTTGAAAAACGTAACACAATGTAGTGCACTGCTGTCTCTTCACGTCCATTGGCGTAGGAGAGCCCATCGCAGGCACCTAGAAAAACGGGCCTTTCGGCCCGCTTTCCTGCATACGCCTTTACGCCTTCTTGGCTGCCGCGACCTGCGCAGCCACTTCCGCCGCGAAATCGTCCTGCTTTTTCTCGATGCCTTCGCCCACGACATACATCGTGAAAGACTTCACCGTAGCATTGGCAGCCTTGAGCATTTGCTCGACGGTCTGCTTGTCGTTCTTTACGAACGGCTGATTCAGAAGCGAGACTTCCTTCAGATACTTCTGCACGGAGCCTTCGACCATCTTTGCA
>DASVLM010000435.1:0-5177 GCA_036384875.1 Noviherbaspirillum sp. | reverse complement strand
TCTTCGAGAAAGACCTCACGCCGGGTCTTCTTCCGCTTACCCGCGTACTCCGCATCCGAAAAACTGAGTTGAGTCATGTCGTGCCCCCTTTGCAACATTCAACGTCTCATTGCGCAATCGGTGGACTTGATCAGACCTTCCTTTAGCGTCGATGCGGAAAGCTTCAAGGCGTTCGCTCGATCACTACCTAACGGCATTAACAGTCCATTTGGCAAGCTGCTTCTCATCAATGATGTTGTAGACTTTGACATGTGCTGGGCCTACAACTTTGCCGACCCTTGGGGCAACAATTTTGAGCTTAACTGCTACGAATATGAGCGTATCAGAGCAGAGCTCACCGAGGCAGATGGCGTCGAGCCGGTGCGTTATTGGCCGCGTGATTTATACGAGAGATTTCAAATTTGAATTGTTGCGTAATCACGAGCATTAACCTAATGATGGAGCAATTTCATGAGCATTACCTCACCGCAGAAAGTTGCAGAATCCCTTACCGAATACTGGTCACCCCGCGTCGTTGCCGAGGTTGACGACTCATACATCAAGGTGGCGAAAATCGAAGGCTCACTCGCCTGGCACAGCCACGAAAATGAAGACGAACTTTTTCTCGTCCTCAAGGGTCGCTTGCGCATTGAAATGGAAGACCGTTCGGTTGAGCTTTCTGAAGGCGAGATGTTCGTCGTTCCCAAGGGAGTCAGGCACAACCCCATTGCCGAGAACGAATGCCATATTATGTTGATCGAACGTAAATCGACGCTCCATACGGGGAACGTCGCCACTGAAAAAACCCGGTCGCTTGCCGAGCAATTGCGCCCGATATGAGGTCTCCTCTCCTGCATCCATTTAACTGATTAACATTGATCCAGCCAACCGCCAAACCACAATCATCACATCTCTAGGAGACATCGCATGCTCTACCAGGGAAGCTGCCATTGCGGCCAAATCACCTTCGAAGTTGAAGGCGAAATCGATAGCGCGCTCGCCTGCAATTGCTCCATCTGTTCCCGCAAGGGCTCGTTGCTGTGGTTCGTCCCGCGCGACAAGTTGCGCCTGAAGACTCCGGAAAGCGCGATCAGCACCTACACTTTCAACAAGCACGTGATCAAGCATCGCTTCTGCCCGACGTGCGGCATCCACCCGTATGGCGAAGGCACCGACCCCAAGGGTAACGCGATGGCGGCGGTCAACCTGCGTTGCGTGGAAAACATCGACCTCGATGCCATCCCGGTGCATCACTACGACGGCCGTTCCGTATAGCCGCTTGGCCGCAACGCGCGGCCATCGGCATATCCGATAAATTAATCGCCATCCGGGTGCTTTATTGACACCGCGAAGGATGAAGTGCAACAGGCGCATGACGTCGACGACAAGGCAGCTGAAGCGACTGCCGATGCATAGTCACGCGACGTCATTGCGCGGGCCTCGCACGACACATGTTCTTGCATCTCTACAGCAGCATCATCAGCATGCTGCGGCAGAACATTCTGCTCAATGACATGAAAATTTTTCCCCGTCCATATTGGAGCCATTGTGGTTCGGCAGCTCCATGCGTGCCATTACTCATTTGCATTCTGTTTGGATAAATCTTTTGGCGAAATGGAACTAGTCTTCGTGCATTGCCACTCATAGACAATAAATTGCCATTTCGTCATCATTTCAATGAGGTCGAATAAGCTTATAGGGATCATTTTCATCGTTTTAACGATGAGGCCTTGCTCCGCACGCAGCTACTTCAACATAAATCTAGTTCATAGCCATTAAAAATGCACATTAGTAATTGCAATCCTCTTAGCTGTTTTTCATCACATTCGCCCGACACCGGTCCGATTCAGGAAAATACAAGCTCATCACATACCGTGCCTCAGCTTGAATTGGCGCCGATACAAAATCAGCCCCGTCGGAAGAAATCTGCTGGCGAAATGCGTATTCGAGGTCAGGTAAATCAAAGCGTGCCGGGAAGCTTGCGCAATCAGAATCAGGATGACACTTCATCTGCAGTGCCCAAGTTGAGCAGGACCGTACCAGCGAAGTACCAAACGATCGAGGCGTCTGGTTCCAACCCAAGCGCAGCCCCACGCGCGATATCGCCAACACAATCAGTACCTGATGTGAATGCAAAACAGGTTTCCGCTTTTGACAAGGCAATGGAATGTCTTGTCGCGGACGAAATCAAAAATATTACCGATCAGTTGAAAGACTGCAGAAGTGATATAGAAATTCTCCAAGCCTCAGCACGCCACGAGCGAGCAAAAAGACGAATTCATTTATTGGAAACGCTCAAGAACACAGAGTCGACGCCGTCGGGCTCAGGACTTGGTGAAGGCCCACTGTCGGCCAGGGACAAGTTCGATCTCAAGAAATTTACGAGAATGTCTGTAGAGCAACGCAAGGCACAAAAGACGACATTGGAAGAAGAGCAGCGCCATGAATACGAATCGCTCAGCAATCAATTGAATAAGCGTGGCGCTACGCTGGAATCGTATTCAAAGCGTGGAGTAACTTGGGAAAACGAGATGAAAAAATCTAAAGAATTAATGTCTCATCTCGTCAGTCTGAACGCCTTGCGTACCTCATATAGTCAATCGGGCATCGGCGACGGCATATCAATCACGCCTGATCAGGCCGAAAACCTGCCGGAGAATATCAGCGCACTTGCGAAATTCATCTACTCCACCAACCGGTATTATCAAGGTACGGGAACCGTCGAGGCAGACGACAGGCGTAAGAACGGAATGGACCCGGCGAAAAAGATCCATACGTCCGTTATAAAGGCGAGCGAATCCGGCCTTTGGAAAGATTGGCCGCCCGAACAAGTAGAAGAAATGAAAAAAACTGCGCTCTCTTATTTTTACTTCACCAAACAGAAACGCCATGCCGGAAGTGATCGATCTCCTGAAGCGAATTTAACGGCAGAATATTATGCAAAATTGGCAGAATATCCAGGAAGTGCCAAAAAATTGCTGAGAGTATTTCTTCCCAAGGAAGCTGCGACGCTGGAGGTCGACCCTGACTCGGGGCGTGTGGAAAGCCAGGCGTGGCGAACTCAAGATATCGTGTCGTCCGACTATGTTCTTCCGTCGAAGAGTGCACCGATTTCAATCACGAAGGCCAGTGAATCGTTTAAGAATAGTTTCAACGGCGATATCCGAAAGCGAGGTTTGTTGAGAATTAATACGCTCATCAGTTCAGAGCAGGCAGCGCAGATGCTACGTGCGCAAAAAACGGATTCTGCGACTGACTTCCCCGACGATGTGCCATGGAAGGAGACGCAGGACCGGCCTGCAACTGATTCCTGATTCGCGAGCGGTGATGCGTCGGAATGCAGAATGGATTACGACGCGACGGACATCCATCGGAAGATCCGATGAATTTATCGTCTACCGTCCAAACGGCCTTCCACCGTCGGCCTGCCATCTCCCAATTCCCTCGACAAGCCGCGCCAATACTGGCGCGCGCACCGATCATGCTATGCGCGACGCGCGCATTCCGACCGACACACGCATGCATTCCATATCGGCAACGTTATTGACACCCCGACGCAGCGCCATGTAAATTGGCAACGTAGTGGGTAGAAGCGGTCGGTTGAACACACTGCGGTGCAATGCCGCGCGATTCAACAGGAGATTGCTCACTGGCGGAGTACTCGTCAGTGCAGCATCGATTCAATCGGCCTCCCTGACAAGTCCTCCGGTAAGCAGATCGCAAACCTCGCCCAGCGAGCGCTTTGCGCGTCCCCAACCACGCACTGCGAGGAGAACCCGCATGATCATCGACACCAGTTGTTATCCGACCAACCTCGTCGATCTGGCATGGCGGCACGATGGTGATCCATTCACCGGAGAACGCCTGATCCAGATGATGGACGGGCCTTACATCATCAACGGCAAACCGCGCCGTATCGACAAGGCCTTCATCCAACCGCCGCAGGGCAATACCATCTACACGTGGACTGACGGCGTCAAGACCGGCGCCGAGTCTATCGATGCCTACATGGCCTACACCCGCGAGATGGTGCAGAAATACCCCGACCGCTTCATCGGCTGCTTCGTCTACAACCCGCGTTGCGGCGTCGAAGCCGGCGTCAACGCTATCGAGCACTACGTCAAGAACCTGGGCTTCAAGATGGTGCAGTTCCAGGCCAACATGCACGCCTACCGTCCGGACCGCGCGCTCGACTGGCTGCGCCCGGCACTGCAGAAGTGCGCCGAGCTCGGCGTGCTGGTCAAGCTGCACACCGGCGACGGCCCGTACAGCATCCCCACCGAATGGGTCCCCATGATCAAGGAATTCCCGACGGTGAATTTCATCATGGCCCACTTCGGCGTGCAGACCGGCGGCGTTTACTGCTTCGAGCCCTTCCAGTGGGCGATGGAGCTGCCGAACGTGTATTGCGAATCGGGCTGGTGCCTGCAGTCGCGCATCGTCGAATTCGCCAAGGTGCTGCCGAAGCACAAGATCCTCTACGGCTCCGACACGCCGCCGAACGAACCCGGCATGTGGCTGCGCCTCCTGGAAGTGCTGTGCATGGAACCGCCGCAAGGCCTCAACCTCGACGAAGATACGCTGGAAGACTATCTCGGCAACAACGTCGCCCGCATGATCGGCATTGAGCCAACGCCGGTGCCGCGCACCGTCGAAGAGGCGAAGAAGCGCCTCGCAGCCTAAGGGATCGTCGCGATCCAACTGAAAGACCTGGAGATATTTGATGATTATCGATACCCACCTGCACCCGACCAACCTCGTCGACGAGGCCTGGCGACACACCGGCACGCCGTTCAACGGCGAGCGCATGCTGCAGCTGATGGACGGCCCCTACATGATCAACGGCAAACCGCGCCGCATCGACATGGGCTTCATCCAGCCGCCGCCCGGCAACACCGGCTACCGGGACGGCAATCGCCGCGGCCGTGAAGGCATCCGCGACTACATGTCGTACATCGCCGAGCTGTGCCAGAAGTACCCCGACCGCTTCATCGGCAACTTCACCTTCAACCCGCGCTGGGGCCCGGAAGAGGGCGCGCTCGAACTCGAATTCCACGTCAAGGAATACGGCTTCAAGATGCTGAAGCTGCATGCCAACATGCACGGCTACCGCCCGGACCGCGCACTCGACTGGCTGCGTCCGGCGATGAAGATGTGCGCGAAGTACAACGTGGTCGTGCTGATCCACACCGGAGACG
>DASVLM010000434.1:0-3010 GCA_036384875.1 Noviherbaspirillum sp. | reverse complement strand
CGTTCCGGATCGAACAGACCCTCCGCTTCCAGTTTTTCCTTGAGGCGCAGGAAGGCTTCGTAAAGATTGCCGACGCCGGCACGCCGGATCGCTTCGACATTGAGCTGGTAGTCACCGCGCGGCGCATAGAGCGTGACCAGCGCGCGTACCTCCACCTTGTCGCCTTCGCGCGGCGTGAAGCCGGCATGTTGGGCTCGGCCGCGGAACATGACTGCCCGCACTTGAGCTGCGTCGTCCTTCAGCGTGAAGTACCAATGTCCCGAAGCAGCTCGCGTGAAATTGGAAATCTCCCCGGAAACCCACGCCAGCGGGAAACTTCGCTCCAGCATCCGCGCCACTGCTTGGTTCAGGGCGGAAACTGTCAGGACAGACGGCGCGGCGCCTGGGTTTTCAACTGCAGATCCAGTATTCATGCGGCTTCCCGAGGCAAAACCTGTCCACAGGCGCGCCAAATCGTCATTTGCTCGTCACAATTGGTTACAAACAACATTGCGTTGCACTAAGTCCTTGATTTCAAACAAAGAAGAGATAACGCCCGATTTCTACGCGGCAAGCAAAAAGCATTACGAATCAAATACTTTCGCTGCTTGCCCCAGAGTTACGCACAAAGTTATCCACAGAATGTGTGCAGAACTTTCCCGATTGCTTTTTGCCGTGTTGCGCTTGCTCCCCGCAGCACGAGAGGGTACATTCTGCATCCGACCGAATTGAACCGCGAGAAGCTTGCACACACTGCAGGCCGAACCTACAAGGAGCCCGTTTTGCTCGCCATTATCCAAGCCGCAGGCTGGCCGATCTGGCTGCTGCTGACCGCATCCGTTATTGCATTGGCACTGATCATCGAGCGGCTATTGTACCTGCGCCGCCGCCGCATTCTGCCTCCAAACCTGCTGGAGGAAGTGGTCCGCGTCTATCACAACGGCAAGATTTCTCCAGAGGTCATTTCCAACCTTGAACAGAATTCCCCGCTCGGTCGCGTGCTCGCCGCTGGTCTGCGCAATGTCGATGCGCCGCGCGAAGTGATGAAGGAATCGATCGAAGAAGCAGGCAGCGGCACGGCGCATGAACTCGAGCGTTTCCTCACCACGCTGGGCACCATCGCCACGCTGGCCCCGTTGATGGGCTTGTTCGGCACGGTGGTCGGCATGATCGAGATCTTCGGCGCGCAGAACGCTGCCGGCACCAACCCGGCGCAACTCGCGCACGGTATTTCGGTGGCGCTGTACAACACCGGATTCGGTCTCGCGATCGCCATGCCCACGCTGGTGTTCTATCGCCATTTCCGCGCCACGGTCGACGGCTTCATTGTCGACATGGAGCAGCAGGCGGTGAAGTTCGTCGACATCGTGCACGGCACCCGCAAGTAAAAGACAAGGTCGCGCCATGAATTTTCGCAAAGGCAAGGGCCGCGAGGATCCGGAAATCAACCTGATCCCCTTCATCGACGTGCTGCTGGTGATCCTGATTTTCCTCATGGTCACCACCACGTACAGCAAGTTCACCGCCTTGCAGATCACGCTGCCGACCGCCGACGCCGAAAAGGCGATGGAGCAGCCGGCCGAGATCAACGTCGGCGTCGACGCGCAGGGTCACTACGCGATCGACAACACCCAGGTATCGGCACGCGATCCGGCTGCTCTGGCAGACGAACTGAAGAATGCCGCAAACGCCAAGGGTCAGTCGGGCAAAGACCCGGTGATCATCATCAATGCAGACGCCACTGCTGCCCATCAGTCGGTCATCAACGTGCTCGAAGCAGCGCGCATTGCCGGCTTCGAGAAAGTCACTTTCGCCGCACAGGCAGGCAAGAAGTGATATCCGGCGCGCCGATTCGCATCGTGCGCGCCTGAACGCGCCCTGATGAGCAACGCTGCGCCCATTCCCACCGCCGAATCGATCCTCGCTCGTGCCTGGACGCGGCGCGGCCCGCTGGCATGCGCGCTCTGGCCGGTATCCCTGCTGTTCGGTAGCCTCGCCTCGATACGGCGCGCACTTTATGGTGCCGGATTACTGGATCGCACACGACTTCCGGTGCCGGTCATTGTCGTCGGCAATATCTTCGTCGGCGGCACGGGCAAGACACCTTTCACCATCTGGCTGGTCGAGCGACTGCGCGAAGGTGGCTTTAGTCCCGGCGTGATCTCGCGCGGTTACGGTGCGTCCGGTGAAGTGCCACGCAGCGTGACTCCTGATTCTTCTCCAGGTCGCGACGGCGACGAGCCGGTACTGATTGCACAGCGTGCCCGCTGTCCGATTGTCGTCGGGCGGGACCGCGTATCAGCGGCAAGGGAATTGCTGAAGCTGCATCCGGAAGTCGACGTGCTGGTATCCGACGACGGCCTTCAGCATTACGCCATGGTGCGCGACGTCGAGATCGTGCTGTGCGATGCGCGCGGCAATGGCAACGGTTGGCTGCTGCCGGCGGGCCCATTACGCGAGCCGTCGTCCCGAAAACGGGATTTCACCGTGTTCAATGCTGATCGTGCGCCAGCCGGGTTGCCTGCAGACGCATTCCGCATGGAACTGCAGTACGGCCGCGTATTCCAACTTGCCGACCGCGCGACCTCGCGGGAGCTCGGTGCATTTTCCGGACGTATCGCCGCGGCCGCCGGCATCGGCAATCCTTCGCGCTTTTTTGCCATGCTGCGCAAGGCCGGATTGTCCTTCCAGGAAATCCCGTTGCCCGACCATTACGACTACGCGGTCGATCCATTTGCCGCCATCGATGCCGACATCATCCTTCTGACCGAGAAGGATGCAGTAAAATGTGAGCGAATTGATACCCTGAAAAACGATCCGCGCTTGTGGGTCGTTCCCGTCACGGCGCGCATCGATGGCGCGCTGCCCCAACGAATTCTGGAGAAATGTCGTGGACGCCCGACTCCTTGATATCCTGGTCTGCCCGCTTTGCAAGGGACCGCTCGCATACGACAAATCCGCGCAGGAGCTGATCTGCAATGCCGACAAGCTGGCATTCCCGATCCGTGACGGCATCCCGATCATGTGGGCC
>DASVLM010000433.1:0-6785 GCA_036384875.1 Noviherbaspirillum sp. | reverse complement strand
GTTTCGCGTTCAATGCGATTGGCGCCGGAAGCTAGGGCGGCTATCGTTGGCGCTGCAAACAATGCACGTACATCGGCTTGCAGACCTGCGTTGCGCATGCGGTCAAGCAAAGTGATGGCGAGCAAGGAATGCCCGCCGAGGGCGAAGAAATTGTCATGGATGCCGACGCGGTCGAGCTTGAGTACTTCTGCCCAGATCGTGGCCAGCGTTTCTTCGGTTGGTGTGCGCGGTGCCGCATAGCCTTCATCGCCACGAGAGGCGCTTGGCGCAGGCAATGCCTTGCGGTCGATCTTGCCGTTAGGCGTGAGCGGCAAGTAATCGAGCAGGATGAAATGCGACGGCACCATGTAGTCCGGGAGCGTCTGCGCAAGCTTGCTGCGCAGCGCATCGGCATCCATGCCGGATTGCGTCACCAGATAGGCTGCCAGCCGCTTGTCGCCGGGGGCATCCTCACGCACCTGCACGACCGCCTCGCGCACCCCGGGCAAAGCTGCCAGCGCCGCCTCGATTTCGCCGGGTTCGATGCGGAAGCCGCGGATCTTGACCTGATTGTCGATACGGCCAAGATATTCGATATTGCCGTTGGACAGATAACGCGCGAGATCGCCGGTCTTGTACATGCGCGCGCCCGGCGTGCAGCTGAAAGGATTGGCGATGAATCGTTCCGCCGTCAGGGCAGGGCGGCCGAGATAGCCGCGCGCCAGGCCGTCGCCTGCGATGTACAGTTCACCTGCCACGCCGATAGGCACCGGATTGAGTGCGGCGTCCAGCAGGTAGATCTGCGTGTTGGCGATAGGACGGCCAAGCGGTATGTTGGTGGTGTCTGCGCCTACGCTTTCGACCAGGTGCCACAGCGCGAACGTAGTGCTTTCGGTGGGGCCGTAAGCATTCAGCAGTCTTCGCGGCGCACCGCTACGCAAGGTAATAGCCACTGCGCGCGGGTCCACCGCATCACCGCCGACCAGCAGATCCCTTACGCTGCTGAACGCATCGGGCGCCTGGAATGCGATTTGCGTGAACAGGGCGGCCGTAATGAACAGCGCATCAATTTCCAGTCGCTTGATCTCCGCCGCAAAGCTTGCCGGCGACACGATCGTTTCGTAAGGAATCACGCATAGCTCACCGCCGTGCAGCAGTGTGCTCCAGACTTCGAAGGTAATGGCATCGAAGGAACTGCTGGCTATTTGCGCGACCTTGTCGCCGGCTTGCAGACGGACGTAATCCGTGTCGAATACCAGCCGATTGATGGCTTGGTGCGTAATGCCCACGCCCTTGGGCTTGCCGGTGGAACCCGAGGTATAGATGACGTAGGCCAGATTGCCGGGCAGGGCGGTATTCTCCGGATTGACGATCGATCGGCCGTGCAAAGCATCTTCCTGCGCATCGAGGCAGAAGACAGGCACGCCGGCGCTGCGAAGACGCGCCTGCAAGTGCTGCTGCGTCAGTACAGCGACAGGTTTTGCATCAGCCAGCATGTAAGCCAGGCGTTCTTGCGGGTAGACGGGATCGAGCGGCAAATAGGCGCCGCCTGCCTTCAGGATGGCGAGCAGGCCGACAATCATGTCCAGCGAGCGTTCGAGGCAGATACCGACCAGCATGTCGGGGCCGACGCCCATGCCGCCCAAGTGGTGTGCCAACCGGTTGGCGCGAGCATTAAGTTCGGCGTAGGTGATTTGCTCGTCCTCAAACGACAACGCTATTGCATCCGGCATCCTTGCCGCTTGCGCTTCGAACAGGCAATGAACGGTCTGCCCATGCGGATAGCGCACTGCCGTATCGTTCCAGTCGATCAGCAATTGCCGCGCTTCGTCCTCACCCAACAGGGGTAAATCGCCCACACGCATATCAGGCCTGGCCGTGATCGCCTCAATCAGGCGCAGGAAATGGCTTGCCATGCGTTCGATGGTCGCGGCATCGAACAGCGCAGCATCATATTCGAATACGCCCTGCAGCTGGCCGGCCTGTTCCATGACGTTCAACGTCAAATCGAACTTGGCCGTGCCGCTGTCCACGAACTCCGGCTGCATGGTCAGACCGGGCACCGTCGAATCTTCTTCAAGCGAATTCTGCAATGCCAGCATCACCTGGAATAATGGCGTATGGCCGGTATGACGCACCGGCTTCAAGGCTTCGACCAGTTGCTCGAACGGCACATCTTGATGCGCATAAGCGCTCAAGGCCGTATTGCGCACTTGCTGGAGCAGATCCTTGAAATCCATCTGCAACTCCACCCTTGAACGCAGCACGAGCGTATTGACGAACAAGCCGATCAGCGGCTCGACCTCGGGACGATTTCGGTGCGCAACAGCGGTACCGATGCAGATATCAGACTGTCTGGAATAGCGCGCCAGCAGCACGTTGAAGGCCGCCGTCAGGATCATGAAGAGCGTGCATTGCGTCTGTTCACCCAGGCGGGCGATGGCCTTCATGGCTTCGGTCGGGACCGTGAACGGAACGGTGGCGCCGCGATGGCTTTGTACCGCCGGGCGCGGTCTGTCGGTAGGCAGCGCCAGCAAGGCCGGCGCTCCGTCCAGTTGCCGCCTCCAGTACTCCATTTGCTGCTGCAACACCATGCCGTCCAGCTGGCGGCGCTGCCAGTGGCAGAAGTCGGCATACTGGACCGGCAGATCCGGCAGCGGCGACGGCAAGCCTTGCACACGAGCCTTATACAATGCAGCGAGCTCGCGCACGAGCACGCCGATGGACCAGCCGTCGGAAACGATATGGTGCATGTTCAGCACCAGCACATGTTCTTCCGCATCCAGTCGCAGCAGGCAGGCTCGAAGCAATGGCCCTGCCGATAGGTCGAACGGCTGGCGTGCCTCTTCCCGCATGCGTAGTTGCAATTGAGCGGTGCGTTCAGCCGGCGACAGGTCAGCAAGGTCGATGAGCGGCACGAACAGTTCTACCGACGGTGCAATGGCCTGCAAGGGCGTGCCATGCTCCACGATAAATGTGGTACGCAATGCGTCATGACGGCCGACGATGTCGTTCAGGCTGCGAGCAAGCGCAGCTTCGTTGAGCCGGCCTTGCATCCGGATGGCGATGGGAATGTTGTACAGTGCGGTTCCCGTGTCGAACCGGTCGAGGAACCAGAGGCGCATCTGGCCGAACGACAGGGGTTGCGGTCCGCTGCGGTCAACCGGCGTGATCGCAGCGGCAAACACCGGCTGCTCTTGCCGTGCCTCGTCGATGCGCTTCACGATCGCGGCGACTGTCGGCATCTCGAACAGCGTGCGTAGCGGCAATGCGACCTGGAACGCCTTGCCTATCCGGGAAATGACCTGTGCCGCCAGCATGGAGTGGCCGCCGAGGGCAAAGAAATTGTCATGGATGCCGATGCGATCAATCTTGAGTACTTCGGCCCAGATGGCAGCCAGCGCTTCTTCATCCGGAGTGCGCGGCGCGGCATAGGCGCTGTCGCCATGGTTCATATCGGGCGCTGGCAAGGCCTTGCGATCGATCTTGCCGTTCGGTGTCAACGGCAAACGGTCGAGCCACACGAAACAGGAGGGCAGCATATAGTCCGGCAGGGATTGCGCGAGCGCGGTGCGGAGTGCTTCGGCGCGCGTCATTCCGTCGACTGCGGCTCCCGCATCCATCCCCTGCGCCGGCACCACGTAAGCCGCCAGTCGTTTGCCGCCGGTCGCGTCGTCCCGCGCCACCACGATTGCCTGGACAACACCTTCGCAATTCTCCAAGGCGGCTTCGATTTCGCCGAGCTCGATGCGGAACCCGCGTACCTTGACCTGGTTGTCGATGCGGCCCAGGTAGTCGATCCTGCCGTCGGGCAGGTAACGCGCCAGGTCGCCGGTCTTGTACATCCGTGCGCCGGGCAGGTCGCTGTAAGGATCGGCAATGAATCTTTCCGCCGTCAGCGCGGGACGATGCAGGTAGCCGCGCGCCAATCCCTCGCCGCCGATGAACACCTCTCCCGCGACGCCAATTGGTACCGGGTTGAGATGGCCGTCGAGAATATAGATCCTGGTATTGCCGATGGGGCGGCCGATCGATGGGTTTTCCTCGACTGAAGCAATGCAATCCAGCGTCGACCAGATGGTAGTTTCGGTCGGACCGTACATGTTCCAGATTGCCGGCGCGTGCTGCAACATCTGCCGCGCCAGATCAACCGGCAGCGCTTCGCCGCCGCACAACACCTTCAATGGTCGCGTGCTTTGCGGCCAACCATGGTCGGCCAGCATGCGCCATGTGGAGGGCGTAGCCTGCATCATGGTTGCGCCGCAGTGCTCGGCGAGCGCGGCGAGCTGCCCGGGATCGGTCGCCGTTTCGCGGCTGGCCAGGACGACACGGGCGCCGGCGACCAGCGGCAGGAAGAGTTCGAGCGCAGCGATATCGAAGGACAGCGAGGTGACACTCAACAAGACCTCGTCGTGCGCAATGCCCGGGCGGCATTGCATGGTGTCGATGAAATTGACCAGGCCGGAGTGGCGTACCGCCACGCCTTTCGGCTTGCCGGTGGAACCCGAGGTATAGATCACATAAGCAAGGTTGTCGGGAAGCGCGGTGTTCGCAGGATTGTGTGCCGGACGGCCGGCCAGTGCGTGCGATTCAGTGTCGAGGCAGAAGGCTGGCACGCCGGCGCGATCGATCTGCGCCAGAAGATGCTGCTGCGTCAGCAGTACGGCGGGTTTCGCATCGGCCAGCATGTGAGCCAGGCGCTCTGGCGGGTAGGCCGGGTCGAGCGGTACATAGGCACCGCCTGCCTTCAATATCCCCAACAGGCCGACGATCATGTCCAGCGAACGTTCGACACACAATCCGACCAGCACATCGGGGCCCACTCCGAGGCTGCGCAGATAGTGCGCGAGCCGGCTGGCTTTTGCATTCAAGTCCGCGTAGGTGAGAGTCGTGCCTTCGAATACCGCCGCGATGGCCTCCGGCGTTTGCGCCGCCTGCGACTCGAACAATTGATGGATTGTCTGTGTTCTGGGGTAATCGTCAACGGTAGCGTTCCATGTGTCAAGCAGCCGTACGCGTTCCGCATCATCGAGCAGGTCGATTTCGCCGATAGGCACGGCTGGTGTCGTTGCAACCGCTCGCAACAGCTTGACGAAACGTTCCGCCAGCATTTCGATGCTGGCCTCGTTGTACAGATCGGTGGCGTATTCGAGCACGCATGCCATACCTTCGCGCGGACCATGCGCGGCCTGGCTTTCAGTGAAGCTGAAGGTCAAGTCGAATTTTGCGACCGACGAATCGACTGGTTCCGGCACGCCTGAAAGACCGGGCAACTCGAAGCCGGCCTCGGGATTGTTCTGCAGGATCAGCATCACCTGGAACAGGGGCTGGTAGGCGAGTGAACGCGCAGGACGCAGGACTTCCACCAGCCGGTCGAACGGCAGGTCCTGGTGCTTGTACGCGGCGAGATTGTTGTTGCGCACTCGTACCAGCAAGTCCTGGAACGCAGGATTGCCCGAGGTATCGGTGCGTAGCACCAGCGTATTGGCGAAGAAACCGACCAGGTCATGCAGCGTATCGTCGGTGCGCCCGGCGATAGGGCTGCCCAGCGGGATGTCAGTGCCGGCACCCAGTCGCGTGAACAAGGTCGAGAGGCCGGCTTGCAACACCATGAACAGCGTGGCTCGATTATTGCGGCCAAGAGCGAGCAAGTCGCGATACAAGGCGGCATCGATCTCGAACGTGTAGTTGGCGCCTCGATGGCTCGCCGCCGCTGGGCGAGGCTGATCGGTCGGCAGCGTCAGCAATTCGGGCAACCCGGCCAATGCCTGCGCCCACCAGGCTGCCTGTTTCGCCAATATGCTGTTGGGGTCACCTTCCGTTCCGAGCAGCTCGCGTTGCCACAAGGTGTAGTCGGCATACTGGACGGGCAGTTCGTCCCAAGCGGGGGCATGCCCGGCGCGGCGGGCAGCGTAGGCGATGCCCAGGTCGCGCGCGAGCGGCGCCATCGACCAGCCGTCGCCTGCAATGTGATGCAGCAACAGCAGCAGCACATGCTTTTCTTCTTTCAGGCGAAACAAGGCTGCCCGCAGCGGGATTTCTTTCCGCAAGTCGAAACACCAGGCGGCTTCCTGTGCAAGCACCTCGCGCAGCGTCGCTTCTTCGATATCGCTGTATCTCAATGACACCTTCACCTCTTGCGGCGCGAGTATCTTTTGCCACGGCTGGTCGGCGGTGTCGGGGAATACCGTGCGCAAGCTCTCGTGACGGCGGATCAGGTCGGCGAGAGCAGCTTCCAGCACGTCGCGTTCGACGCGGCCTTCCAGCCGCAATGCCAATGAAATGTTGTAGGTTGCATTCGGCCCCTGGAGCCTGTCGAGAAACCACAACCGTTGCTGCGCAAAGGAGAGCGGCACAGCTTCAGGGAAGCTTGGGATGTTCTCGTCCTGGTTCGTCTGGCTTGCTGGCTGCACGGTCGATTCCCTTCAGTTCATGGGGTTGAATAGCTTTTCAAGATGGGCTTGGCGCGGTTGCGAGGAAAACTACCCGGCACGCTTGCGCAATACGGCAGTCGGCCGCATGCGTGCCGCCGGCAGCTGATCCAGCCGCGCCGCCAGACCGGCCACCGTCGGCGTGTCGAACACATCGCTCAGTTCCAGTTCCACGCCGAGCACCGACCTGATCCTGCTCAGTAAGCGCGTGGCGGTAAGCGAGTGGCCGCCGAGGTCGAAGAAACTGTCTTCGACGCCGACCTGCTCCAGGCACAGCACTTCGGCAAATAGTCCCGCCAGCTTTTCTTCGTACGGCGTGCGCGGTGCGGCGCCCGCAACGGAGCCGAAGACTGGTTCAGGCAAAGCGTCCCGGTC
>DASVLM010000432.1:0-7397 GCA_036384875.1 Noviherbaspirillum sp. | reverse complement strand
CTCGTTGACTGCTCCGATGACGGTGGCATAGTCCGCGTGGCCGGTCAACAGGATGCGTACCGCGTCCGGATACATTTCCTTGGCGCGATGCAGGAACACGGTGCCGGTCATGCCAGGCATGCGCTGGTCTGAAATGATGACGCTGACGTTGTGCAGGGCCAGCAGTTCAAAAGCCTCTGCGGCGGACGACGCGGTCAGGAATTTCCAGTTTTCATGGTGGAAAGCGCGCCGCATGGCCGACAGCACCAGCGGTTCGTCGTCGACCAGCAGTACGGTATTGACCGGAGCATTGTCGCCTAGCGATTCGAGGCGCCTACCCTCTTGCAGCAGTGCCGTCAACTCCGCCTCCGGAATCGGGCGGGAAAACAGGTAGCCTTGCATCTCTTCGCACATTTGCTTGCGCAGATAGCCGTATTGGCTTAGCGACTCGACGCCTTCGGCAATCACGGAAAGCCCGAGATTGCCGGCCATGGACAGGATGCTGCGCACCAGGGCCGCGCTGCCCGGGTGCTGGGTCATGTCGCGGATGAAGGATTGATCGATCTTGATCCGGTCCACCGGGTAGTGGCGCAGATAGGATAAGGAGGAATAGCCGGTACCGAAATCGTCCAGGGAAAGGCTTACGCCCAATTGCTTGAGCTCGTGCATGGTCTGGATGGTTTTTTCGGCGCTTTCCAGGATCAGGCTCTCCGTCAATTCCAGCTCCAGGTATTCCGCCGGCAAGCCGGTTTCCTGCAATGCGCCGCGCACCAAGGCCACCAGGTCGGGCATGCGGAACTGCTGAGCCGACATATTGACCGCCACCCGCAGCCAGGCAAATCCCTTGTCGTGCCAGTTGCGCGCCGCAACACAGGCCGAGCGCAGCGCCCACGTACCCACGGCCGGCATCAAGCCGCTGGCTTCGAGCAGGGGAACGAATACTCCGGGCGGTATTTGTCCGCGCTGCGGATGCTGCCAGCGCAACAGCGCCTCCACGCCGACCACCTGCCCGGTCCTGAGATTGACTTGCGGCTGATAGTGCAGCAGAAATTCGTCCCGCTCCAGGGCGCGGTGCAGGTCGGCTGCCATCTGCATGCGTTTCTCCAGGTCGCGATCGAGATCGGCGCTGTACAGCCTCACGCCGAATTCGTCGTCGTGCTGCTCGGCTGCGGCGCGCGCGCGCCGCAGCAGGTACTTGACCTCCGGTTCATGTGTCGGAAAGACGGCACCGCCCACGCTGCACTGTACGAAAACTTCATTTTCACCGATCTTGATCGCACGAGCCAGGCTGGCTTGAACCTGGTTGGCCAGTTCCAGCGCCTCGTCCATGTCTTGCTCCCGCACCGCCAGCAGGGCGAATTCGTCAGGCGCCAGTTGCGCGACGAAATTATCCACGCCGTGCCCATGCTCCAGCCGAGCGGCTACCTCGCGCAACACTTCGTCCATCCCCGCATTGCCGAGCAATTGCAATACGTGCTCCGTGCGCTGCAGTTTGATATCGAGCAGCACCAGCGATCCGCCGCTTTCGGCGATGTCTTCGGCGGCCTTGACCAGGCGCTCGCTCAACATCGGCCCGCTGGGCAGGCCTGTCTGCGAATTATAGAAGGCCAGGTAATACAGCTTGGTTTCGGCAGCCAGCCGCCGCTGATCGATTTCCATGTGCACCAAGGCATAGGAAATATCGTCGGCAATGTCGGACAACAATTGGACCACGCCGGCGGCGACGAAATCGGCACAGTCCACATGCAGGATCAGCACGCCGCGGATTCGTCCTGAATCCCGCAATGGCACTCCGATGACTGCGCAGTAGCCATCGCCGGACTCTTCGAAGGTCTCGGCACGCATGCCGGCGCAAACGCGCCGGATCAGGCCCGGGCCGGCGGCTTCCGCATCGCGGAACGGTAACGCCTTGCCCCATGAGGCAAAATGGCGGAAGGTGTTGTTGGTCGGGTCGATCAGGCCCAACGATGCGTAGGGAAACAAACCGCTTTCGACGGCGATGCGTGTGACTTCGAGATACAGGCTGTCGGGGGAACTGGACCGGGTCGCCGCACGGCTGACGCGGCTGGTCATGGTCAACACGCGGTTGACGGTTTGTATATGCATAGCCGGGTTGTCCATGGGGCGGCGCGTTCAGCGGTCTATCGAATCCTTGCCTTTCTGCAAAACTTTGTTGATGCGCTGCGACAATTCCCAGCGGTCTATCGGTTTGACGACGAAATCGTCGATACCCGATGACGTCAGCCGTTGATGTGAAGCGACATCGTCCAGAGAAGATATCACAATGATGGGGATTGTTTGTGTGACGGAATTGGCTTTTAGTGCGCGCGCCACCTCGAAACCGTCGCGTCCGGGCATCATCAGGTCGAGCAGGATCAAATCCGGAACCATGGAGGCGGCCAATTCCAGCCCCGCTTCGCCGCTGGCGGCGGACCGGACCTCGTGGCCATCGGCTTTGACAAAAACCTCAAAAAGACGTCGATTTCGCTCTTCGTCGTCAATGATCAGGATGTTTGCCATCGCTTTATCCGTTTCCGCTCAACAAGGATGAAATGCAGGCTCTTGGGGCTCCAGGCGTTGCCTTTCGATCATAGGCCCCGGCAGCAGACAGACTCAAGCATTGCACACTTGATACCGACAGTGTAATGCGATTTTTCTCAGATTGCAGTGGCGGAGGTCGAAACGAGATGGGGAGCGGGCTTGCCGATGGCGTAGCCTTGCGCGAAGTCCACTCCCATGATCTTCAGGCGCTGCAAGGTCTCTTCGCTTTCGACGAATTCGGCGATGGTCTCGATATGCATGACCTGGCCCACACGGTTGATCGCCTCGACCATCGCATGGTCGATGGGATTGCGGGCCATGTCCTTGACGAAGCTGCCGTCGATCTTGAGATAGTCGACCGGCAAATGCTTCAGGTAGGAAAACGAAGACATGCCGCTGCCAAAATCGTCCAGGGCAATGCGGCAGCCGAGATCCCGCAGGGTGCGGATCAACACCGCAGCTTTGGCCAGATTGGCAATGGCGGCGGTCTCCGTGATTTCGAAGCAGATACTCTGCGGCGGCACCTTGGTCGCCTGGAATTGCTCGCGCACGAAAGGCAGGAAATCGACGTCCCCCATCGACGTGCCCGAAAGATTGATCGCGTATATCTCGTCTTCCACGCCCGAACGCGCGCGCTGCGCGTGCAAGGCCAGCGCGTTGCGGATCACCCAGCGGTCGATGGCCGGCATCAAACCGTAGCGCTCGGCAGCGGGAATGAAGGCGACGGGAGGGACGATCTGGTCGTTTTCATCCTTCAGCCGCAGCAGTATCTCGCAATGCATTTTGGTCTGAAGACCCGGCGCCAGCGGCAGAATGGGCTGCGAATACAGCACGAAACGGTCTTCCTCGAGCGCCTGGCGGATCCGGCCAATCCAGCCCATCTCGCCTTGGCGCTGGGCCAGCTCCTGGTCTTCGTGGGAAAAGACATGGACGCGATTGCGTCCATGATCCTTGGCCAGATAGCAGGCCGCATCCGCGATGCGCAGCACGTCTGCCAGCGTTGCGGGCTGCTCGCCGAAGGTCACAAGGCCGATGCTGGCGCTCGATGGAAAGCTGCGCTCGCTCCAAGTAAAGTGGAAATCCGCCACGGTCTGGCGCAGGGATTCGGCTATCTTCAGGGCCGGCCCTGTCGGGCAGGCTTCAAGCAGCACGCCGAATTCGTCGCCGCCGAGCCGTGCCAGCGTGTCGTTTTGCCGCAATTTCGATCTGAGCCGCTCGGCCAACTGCTTCAGCAGCTCGTCGCCGGCCAAGTGGCCGCAGGTGTCGTTGACGATCTTGAACTGGTCGAGATCAAGGTAAAGCAGGGAATGCTGCCGGTTGAACGTCGCATTGGCCAACATCGCAATCAGCCGGCGCTCGAATTCGCGCCGGTTGATCAGGCCGGTCAATTCGTCGTGATTGGCCTGGTAGGACAAATGCGTGGCATAAGCGCGGTCCTTGCTCACGTCGTGCAGGACCCATACGGTCCCCATTGCCTTGCCTTCGCGGTCGAGCAGTTGCGCAATCGAGCGGTTGACCGCGACTTCGCGCCCGTCGCGCCCGACCACGAGCAGGTTGGTTTGCAAGGTCACGTCGTGTTTCTTGGCCTGGAATTCGACATCGGCGACGCTCAGACGGGTTTGTTCCTCAAGCAGTGTGCATACCTCCTCCGCCGGCCTGCCCTTTGCTTCCTCGATGCGCCAACCGGTAATGACGACTGCGGCTTGGTTCAGGTATTCGATGCAGCCGCCGGTATCGACCGTGATCACGGCGTCGCCTATCGATTCCAGCGTCACCTGCGCACGTTCTTTTTCCGCGTGCAGCAATTCCGCATTGCGCTTGCGTTCCGTGATATCGGTCATCGAGCCGGCCATGCGCACGGCACGGCCGTTTTCCGAACGCGCCGATTGCGCACGCGAGCGCATCCAGCGCAGATTGCCCGCGCCGGTCACGACACGAAACTCGACGTCGAACGGCGCATGGTCGCGCAGATGGGCGATCAGCTTGCGCCGTAGCGCCGGCCTGTCGTCGGGATGGGCAAGGTGCAGGAACCCGGTTGTGCCGCTGCCACCGCCTTCCATCTCCAACATTTCCAGCATGCGCGGGGAATAATAAAACGTGCCGTTGACGATATCCCAATCCCACAAGCCGTCGTTGCTGCCGCTCATAGCCAGTTGCAAACGCTGTTCGGAGGTGCGTAGCGCCTCCGCCAGATTTTCCTGCCGCAGCCAGATGCGGCGGGCGACCGCGATGCCGCTCAAAATCAGGAGGACGCCAAGGGTCCAGCTCGCGACAAGCAGGATATGCTGCACGTGGCGCGCGGCCTGCTCAAGCCTTTGTGCAAGATCGTATTCGATATCGGCCAGGTTCTGATTGATCTCCCGGATTCGTACCAGGTTCTGCTGCGCTGCCGCGGCATCGGGATTGACCGAGCGCAAGGCGGTGTGCAGGCTGTCGGCGGCCGTATCGAGTTGCATCAAGCTGCGGTCGGCCGCATTCCATATGCCGGCGGCATCGATCCCGATGTCGAACAGCTGCGAGGTCTGGAAGGCGAAGATCATATCGTCGGCGTCGACCTCGCCATTGCCGGCCGAGAGCATGCCGCGCCGCGCCAAAGCATAGTTCGGTACAGGTTTCGACAATTCGATCCGCGCCAGCCGGCCTGCCATCGGTATCGTCATGTTTTGCCGGTAGGCGCTGTATTCCCGCTCTTCGCCGGAAGCGGCGTATTGCAGCAGGTGCAGCGCTGCATCCTTCTGCGATTTGGAGTACAGGCTTTCGGCAGCAACCTGGGCCCGTATCGACGACAGCAGCCGCAGCCGCATCATGCCGAGCATGCCCAGCGTGAGGAAGATAGCGAGGAAAATCGATGCGACCTTGATCCACCTTGCGGACAGGAAGTGCGGGCGGAGCGAAGTCGAAAACGGCATGCGATAGACGTGTAATGACGTGAGCGGTGTGCCGCCGGAGGGCAGCCTATCCGTCAATCATATCGTCTAGACTTTCTTTGTGGCAAGAGCATTAATTGATGAAACTATACGTCAAAAAGAGGTTTGACACATAGTCAATGATGGTGAACGAGGGTGCCGTCGGCGATGTAGGCTTGCACCACTTCCTTCTGCCCCATGGCATAGCGAAGCACCTCGCCACAGTCACAGATTCCCTGGTAAGGCTGGATGTGCGAACACGCCGAGACAGCCTGCAAAAACACCTTCACCGGCTTGCCGCACTGCTTGCATTTGAAGTTCAAAATACGGGTGGGTTTGAGATTCATGGGAATTCCAATTAACAATCGTTAACATTTATTGATGCGCCAAAGCGACGTAAGTTCGGCGTTACGCGCGGCAAAAAGAGGGTCATTTCTGTCCATGGAGCGCGGATGGAACGGCTTGGTGTCGATTTTTCCGGCAACTTGCAGACCCGCGGTATCGATCCAGGACAGCAATTCCGCGCGCGTACGCAAACCAAGATGTTCGGCCAGGTCGGACAGAATCAACCATCCCTCCCCGCCATCGTCGAGATGTTCGGCAAGACCGGCAAGGAAGCCGCGCAGCATACGGCTTTCGGGATCGTAGACTGCATGTTCCAAAGGCGAATACGCACGTGCCGGAACCCAGGGCGGATTGCAGACAATGAGCTTGGCGCGGCCAGGCGGGAACAGGTCCGCTTGCACCACTTCCACCTGTGCCGCATATCCCAGCGCGTCGATGTTGGCGCGCGCGCATTGCAAAGCGCGCGGCTCCATGTCGGTCGCGACGATGCGTTTGACGCCGCGCCGGGCCAAAATGGCTGCCAGCACGCCGGTACCCGTGCCAACGTCAATGGCTGATTCCATGGAGGGCAACGGCGCCTTGGCAACGAGTTCGAGATATTCCCCGCGCACGGGCGAAAACACGCCATAGTGCGGATGGATACGCGCATCGAGCGCGGAAATTTCGACGCCCTTCTTGCGCCACTCGTGGGCGCCGATCAAGCCTTGCAACTCCCGCAGCGATACGACAAACGCGCCTTGCGCTTCGCCATAGGCTTCGAGACAGGCCTGCCGGACGTCGGGCGCACGGCGCAAGGGGATGACGTAATCGGTCCCGCAGAGGATCAGGATGGTGCCCAGGATGCGCGCGCGGTGCGATTGCGCCTGCCGGTGGAAATGGAACGCTTCCGCGGGCGTGGCAGGTTTCTTGCGCTGTCTGACTTCGCAGCGCCGCGCCAGGGCTTGCAGCAACTGGCGCGCATTATGGAAATCGCCGCGCCATAGCAGCGATGTGCCTTCCGAAGCCAACCGGTAGGCGGCATCGGCAGTCATGCGGTCGTCAGCAACCGCTATGCGTTTGGGCGGCGCGGCGCCCGCCTCCGATTGCCACAGGGCGCTCTGCTCCGTGCCCTGTTCAGTCCATGTGAGGAGCGGCAGGCTCAAGCTTCGGCAACGCGCTTGGCGATATGGGCCAGCGCCTCTTCGACCTGGTCGACCAGGATCAGGCACAGGTCGCCGCTGTCGAGTTTGCTCAAGGCGCGGTCGATGGCGATGAATTCGCCGCGGATTTCCTCGACGTTTTTGGTGCGCGGCGCGCCTTCCAGCCCCTGGGCCAAAAGTTTCATCACTTCGCCGTCTGCGCGGCCGCGCTGGCACTGGTCCTGGTACAGCAGCACCTCGTCGAAAGCCGTGCCGGCTATCGTGCCTTGCTGGCGGATGTCTTCGTCGCGCCGGTCGCCTGCCCCGCTGATGACGAGCGAGCGGCGCTTGGCCGGCATGGACTCGATGGCCTGGATCAGGGCGGAAATCGCGTCGGGATTATGGCCGTAGTCAGCAATCACGGTCGCGCCGCGATAATCGAACATATTGAAGCGGCCCGGCGCATTGTCGCTGTCGCTCTTGAACGACTTCAGACCGGCTCGAATAT
>DASVLM010000431.1:0-6148 GCA_036384875.1 Noviherbaspirillum sp. | reverse complement strand
GCTGCTTTGCCATGGAACATGAAGGGCATGAACCCGGATCAGCTAGAACTTCTCGTTACCCGCGAAATGCCGTTCGGCAAATACAAGGGCCGTCTGTTGGCCGACCTGCCGGGGCATTACCTCGGCTGGTTCGCCCGGGAGGGATTTCCCAAGGGCGAACTCGGCACCTTGCTCGCATTGATGTACGAACTCGACCATAACGCGCTGCGACATCTGCTCGATCCTTTGCGCAAACAGCGGTCTCGTGTTTGATCGAACCTGGGAATTGCCGTAATCCTCGACAAAACTTTAACCACGTCAAGTCATGGCCTTTGTTGCTGGTTACGATTTGTAACGGGCATCCGGCTTGCCGAGCGGATGACAACTTCAACGAATACCGGGACCGCAATGTTTGGAATCAGACAGATCATGACGGGCAGATGCCCTTGTTGCGGCACGTGGAACCCGTGGGGAAGCGAGGAGTGCCATGGTTGCCATGTCAAGCTGCGGCCGTGGCGCTTGCCATTGACGGTAGTGCTCGCCACGCTGTTCTTCATCGTTTTCCTTTCTACTGTGTAAGGTTGCCGACCGGTTCTCTCGGCACAAAAGGCATGACGGCGCACAGAAAAAATTTCCGAAGTGCAAGAATTTCTGAGAAAATAGAGGTACGCCCGCATTCCGGCGGGCGTGTTATTCCGCTCGTCACCATGCCTAAGCACTCGATCGAAGCGCGTCGCTTCACCCGCAAGGCAGTTGCAGTTCCTGCAAGGCTGCTGTTGTCAGGCGCCGAGGCAAATGATGTATCGACGGTGGATATTTCGGAGTCCGGCGTGGGAATCATCGCCGCGGCTGCCCTGAACGCCGGTTCCAGCTGCGTTGTCGCGCTGGATCTGCATGCCGACAACGGCCGGCGGCGCATCAATGCGTGGGGCGAAATCGTCTATACAAAGCAGGTCGGCCCCGACCGCTATCGCAGCGGCATTCGTTTCACCGACATGGATTCCTATAGCAGGCTTTGCATCCGCAAGCTGCATACCTGATCTTTTTTCTATCTGCGCTTACCGCGGCGGCGTATTCGCCGGCACGGCTTCCCATCCCGAGCGGCATTGCGGCACATAAGGGTAGTAGCCCTCCGGATTGCGGCAGTAGTACCAGTATTGCTGCTCCTGCGGCGGCGCCTGCACAGGCGGCGCCACAATCACCGGCGGCCCCGGCGGCTGGTAAGGATCGGGATACGGATAGACCGGGGCGGGATAGAAATACCAGATGCCGCCGACGATCCACCACCATCCCGCCCTTCCGAGGTGATGGCCGTGGTACCAATGGCCGTGCCGCCAGATATCCACATCATGCTCATGGAAACGGCGGATGTCGCCATGCCAGTGCGGGTCGCGATCATGCCTGTCCCTGTCTTCATACCTGCCTTCGCGGCGGTCATGGTCGGCGGCGATGGCAGGCGCGGCCAGCGTCGGCATCAGCACTGGCAGCAGCATCGCGACGCAAAGTCGCTTGAAAATGTCCATTCAAATTTCCTCGCAAGTGCGCGTTCAGTAGTCTTCATGCACTATTCATACTATCCGCCGTGTCGATCCGGACCAATTTGACTCACATCAATCGCAGCGGCAAAGTGATTGATTAGCATGGAAATCCTCATTGATGCGTTGTACGCGCCTCACGACTCGATCCCTCGATATGGCAAATAAAAAAAGAATAATTCCCCTTGTATTCCTTGTAGTCCTGATCGTGGTGGCGCTCGCCTATGCTTTTCCAGGCAGGCACTGGTTCGGCGCGGAACCTGAGGAGCCGAACGCCCTGACCCTGTCCGGGAATATCGAAGCGCACGAGAGCGTGCTGAGCTTCAAGACGGTGCAGGCACGGATCGTCCAGCTGCCGTTCAATGAAGGCCAGTGGGTGACGAAAGGCGCGACAGTCGCCGTGGTGGATGACGCGGATTACAGCCAGCAGGTATCCATTGCCGAAGCAAGCCAGGCAGTGCAGCAGCGGCAGGCAGAAACCGCGCGCCAGAATCTTGAAGCCGCGCGCAAAACCATCCTGGTGGATGAAGCCCAGCTTACGCAGCGCAAGCTCGACTATCGCCGCAGCGTCGATCTCTCGGCCAAGGGTTTCGTCTCGGCCGCCACCCTCGACCAGGCCAAGACTGCATTGCAGGTAGCCGAAGCCACGCTCGACCGCGACCGCGCCCTGCGCTCGGTGGCGGAACACAATGTCGAAGTGGCGCAGGCCGGCTTGCATAACAGCGAGGAAACGGTGAAGCTCGCGCGCATCGTACGCGGCTACACCGTGCTGACCGCGCCCTTCGACGGCGTCATCACGGTGCGCCAGGCCGAACTTGGCGAAATGGTTGTGCCGGGCGCGCCGGTGGCAACGATTGCCGACCTCGACCATGTCTGGCTGCGCGCCTACCTGAACGAAACCGACCTCGGCAAGGTGAAGCTCGGGCAGCAGGTGACGGTGAAGACCGACAGCCATCCCGGCAAGCGCTACCAGGGGCGGCTGTCCTTCATCGCGTCCAAGGCGGAATTCACGCCGAAGAGCGTGGAGACTCATGCCGAGCGCGTCACGCTGGTGTACCGAGTGAAGATCGACCTCGACAATGCTTCCCACGAACTCCTGCCGGGTATGCCCGCCGACGCCGTGATCGCATTGAACGGGGCATCGCCCGAAAAGTGATGACTCCTGAAGCCAAGCCTGCGATCGAAGTCGAAGGCCTGACGAAGCGGTTCGGCGCGCTGACGGCGGTCGACCGCCTCGGCTTGCAGGTGCGGCCGGGAGAGATCTTCGGCCTGGTCGGTCCCGACGGCGCCGGCAAGACTACGACGATGCGCATGCTGGCCGGCGTCATCCGGCCCGACGACGGACGCATCATCATCGACAGCATCGACGTTCGCGCCGAACCGGAACGCGTCAAGCGCCACCTGAGCTACATGCCGCAGCGTTTCGGCCTGTACGAAGACCTTACCGTCGACGAAAACATCCGCTTCTATGCCGACCTGTTCGAAGTCGACGACAAGGTATGGCGCGCGCGGGCCGACGCGATGCTGGAAATTTCCGGCATGACGCGCTTTCGCCGCCGCCTTGCCGGCCAGCTTTCCGGCGGCATGAAACAGAAGCTCGGCCTCACTTGCTCGCTGGTGCACACGCCGCGCGTATTGCTGCTCGATGAGCCGACCACCGGTGTCGACCCGGTGTCGCGCCGCGAGTTCTGGCAGATCCTGTATTCGCTGCGCGCCGAAGGCGTCGCCATGCTGATTTCGACGGCCTACCTCGATGAAGCCGAACGCTGCGATCGTCTTGCATTGATGAATGAAGGCGCGGTGCTGTTGTGCGACACGCCGGCTGGCTTGAAGCATCAGATGCCGGGTGCGATGCTGGAAGTAGTGTCCGGCAATCCGCGTGGTGTGCGCGACGCAGTGGCAGTATTGCCGGGCGTGCTCGGCGTGCTGGTGGTCGGCACCGGCGCGCATGTGCATGTGGACGATGCATCGCGCGCGGCGCAGATCGCAGAGAAGCTGTCCGCTTCCGGCATCGAGAACTCGGGCATCTCGGTAGTCACGCCGTCGGTCGAAGACTTGTTCGTCGCCTTTCTTGGCGACAGGAAGCAGCAGGCATGAGCGCGCCGCAGGCATCGCAGATCGTGGTCGAAGGACTCGTGAAGCGCTTCGGCGATTTCGCCGCGCTGGACGGTGTGAGTTTCGAGGTTGGCGCCGGCGAGATCATGGGTTTCCTCGGCCCCAACGGGGCCGGCAAGTCAACGCTGATCCGTATCCTTTGCGGCCTGTTGCGGCCGAGCGGCGGACGCGCGCTGGTCGCCGGCATCGACGTGGCGAAAGACCCGGAAGCGGTGCGGCGGCGCATCGGCTACATGTCGCAGCGATTCTCGCTCTACAACGACTTGAGCGTGGAAGAGAACTTGCGTTTTTTTGGCGGCATCTATGGCGTGCCGCGCGACAAAATCGATGAGCGTGTGCGCTTTGCCGTCGACATGGCGGGGCTGTCGGGGCGAGAAAACTCTCTCGTCTCGACTCTTGCCGGCGGCTGGAAGCAGCGGCTCGCGCTAGGTGCTGCGATCCTGCACCGGCCGATGATCCTGTTTCTCGACGAGCCGACTTCCGGCGTCGACCCTGAATCGCGCCGCCGCTTCTGGGACCTGATCCACACCTTGGGCGCCGACGGCGTGAGTGTGCTGGTCTCGACGCACTACATGGATGAAGCCGAATACTGCCATCGCATCGCGCTCATCAATCGCGGCAGGCTGGTGGCGCTCGGCACGCCACGTGAACTAAAGCACCGCTCGCTCGAAGGCGAATTGCTTGCGGTCGAATGCAGCGATGTCGGGCGTGCGATCGGCGTGCTGCAAAAAGCGCCGGGAGTGCGGGATGCCGCAGTGTTCGGCAATGCCTTGCATGTGGTGGTCGACGATGCCGGGCGCCGCGCCAGCGAACTGGCAAACTTGCTCGCCACACAGGGGATGCCCGGTGCCGCCGCGAAGCGCATCGAACCATCGCTGGAAGACAGCTTCGTGTCGCTGGTGGCCGCATCGTCGCGGGAACATAGCCAGGAGGAAGCATGAGGCTGCGGCGCATCAAGGCCATCGGCATGAAGGAATGCCTGCAGATCGTGCGCGACCCGCGCAGCCTGATGATTGCCCTGCTGATTCCGCTCATGCAAATGTTCATGCTGGGCTACGGCATCAATCTCGACATCAAGCGCATCCCCATGTGCACGCTCGACCAGGAAGGCAGCCAGGCATCGCAGGGTTTGCTGAAGCGCTTCGCTTCCTCGCCTTACTTCGACATCAGCAATGTCGCAGCAAGTTATCAATCCGTCGCGCATGACATCGATGAAGGCGCCTGCCGCCTCGCCATCGTCATTCCCCCGGATTTTTCCAGGTCGCTGAACGACAACGCAAGCGCGACGGTGCAAGTGCTGGTGGACGGCACGGATTCCAATACCGCCAATATCGCCGCCAACTATGCACGCGCGGTGATATCCGGGTACTCGCTCGACACGCAGACCCGCTTCGTCGAACGCAAAGGCGGCACCATGCAGACCACCGCGCCGGTCGATACGCAGGCGCGGGTGTGGTTCAACGAAGATTTGGTGAGCCGCAATTTCATCGTGCCCGGCATCGTGGCGTTGGTGATGGCCATCGTCGGCGCGCAACTCACCTCGCTCACCATCGCGCGCGAGTGGGAACGCGGCACGATGGAGTTGCTGGTGTCGACGCCGGTCGAGCCGATGGAAC
The DNA here is from genome assembly GCA_036384875.1 of Noviherbaspirillum sp. Lineage (GTDB taxonomy): Bacteria > Pseudomonadota > Gammaproteobacteria > Burkholderiales > Burkholderiaceae_D > Noviherbaspirillum. Next base: position 903 of record DASVLM010000431.1, on the reverse strand, counting down.
TGATGATCGGCAAGCTGCTGCCGTATTTCGCCATCGGCTTGCTCGATGCGGTGATCTGCCTCGTGCTCGCCGTGTTCTGGTTCGAGGTGCCGTTTCGCGGCACCGTCGCCACGCTGTTCTTCACCACCAGCCTGTTCCTCGCGGTGGTGCTAAGCATCGGTTATTACGTGTCGGTGGCGATACGCAGCCAGGTCGGCGCAAGCCAGGTGGCTTTGCTGCTCACCATGCTCCCGACCACGCTGCTTTCGGGCTTCGCCTTTCCCATCGAACAGATGCCGGTCGTGGTGCAGGGCGTGACTTATCTCGTCAGCGCACGTTACTACGTCGCCATCCTCAAGGCCGTGTTCCTGAAGGGTTCCGGCCTGGCGGAGCTGGCCGTTCCCATCCTCTGCCTGGTGGCCTATGCGGTGGTGCTGGTTGTGTTGGCAGCGCGGTCGTTCCGCAAGACGCTGGAGTGAGGGCAGCATGTTCAGGCGCATCTACGAATTGCTCGTCAAGGAATTCCTCGAACTGAAACGGGACAAGTCCGCGCGCTTCCGCCTGCTCATTCCGCCGATTGTCCAGATGCTGCTGTTCGGCTATGCGGCAACTTTCGAGATCTTCAACATCTCCACTGCCGTGCTGGACCAGGACCATACGCAGGAAAGCCGCATGCTGGTGGACAGCTTCGTGAGCGCAAGCCGCTTCAAGGTCATCAGCCGCGCCACTACTTTGTCCGATGCAAAAGAGACGATAGAAAGCAGCCACGCCCAGATCGCCATCGTCATCCCGCCCGGCTTCGCCGAATTGCTCAGGAAAGGCCAGACCGCGCCGATCCAGGTACTGGTGGACGGCACCAATTCGAATACCGCGTTGATTGCGCTCGGCTACGTCGGCCAGATCGCCGGCGCGCTGGGGCAGAAC
>DASVLM010000430.1:0-8133 GCA_036384875.1 Noviherbaspirillum sp. | reverse complement strand
GTCTTTTTCTCTACCATCAACCGCAATCCGAAGGCGTACCTGTTTGCGGTGATCGGCGCGGAATACATCCTTCGATTGCTGCCCAAGGGCACGCACGACTATGCCAAGTTCATTACCCCGTCCGAACTCGCGCAGCACACTCGTAACGCCGGGCTGGATGTGAACAAGCTGAAAGGCATGACCTACAATCCGCTGACAAAAATGTATTCGCTGAACCAGGACACCGATGTGAATTACCTCGTTGCCTGCACGCGGCCTGTCGCTTAAGTCAAACACTCAAGCTGGCCCGCATGCGGGCTAAATCGCATCCACATGACGCTTCCCTTGCCCCGTGCCGTCCTGTTCGACCTGGACGGCACTCTCGCCGATACCGCCCCCGACCTCGCCGGCGCCATGAACGCCGTCCGCGCCATGCGCGGCCTGCCACCGACACCATATGAACTACTCCGGCCCGTTGCCTCCGCCGGTGCACGCGGACTTATAGGCGCATCGTTCGGCCTGAAACCCGGCGATGAGGGCTACGAAGAGTTGCGCATCGCCTTTCTCGATACGTACGAAGCAGCCATCGCGGAGCGAACTCGCTTGTTCGACGGCATTTCGGCATTGCTCGCTGCGCTGGAAGAAGCGGAGATCCAATGGGGCATCGTCACCAACAAGGCCGCTCGCTTCACCGACAAACTGGTACCCCTGATCGGCCTCGGTCACGCATCATGCGTCATCTCGGGCGACACCACGCCGCATTCCAAGCCGCATCCGGAACCGCTGTTCGAAGCAGCACGCCGCGTCGGCGTAGCGCCGGAAGCGTGCTGGTACGTCGGCGACGATCTGCGCGATGTCCAGGCCGGCAAGGCTGCGTCCATGCCTACCGTAGCGGCAGCCTGGGGATATTGCGGCAACATAGAACCCGCCACTTGGGACGCCGATGCCATCCTGGCAAGTCCGCACGAACTCATCGAATTTATTCGCGCCAGGTCTTGAAAGCGGCGAGGCGTGCCCCACCTATGGGGTACAATACCGATCGCTTTGGGGACGACCTGGTTTCGACAGGGGTTGCAAAGCAGTTCAGGGCATACCGAGGACTGGTCACCTCGTAAATCCATCCAGATAGCAATAAATGCTAACGATGAAACTTACGCTCTCGCAGCGTAATCCCCTAGAAACTTAATAACTTTCTAGCTCTACACCGTCTCGTCCCTGGGGCGGGCTGGCAACAGCAGTAGAGTCATTCACAGGGAATCGCGTTGCGCCGGGTCACTTGACGCAACGTTAAACTTAGGTGACTCGCCTCGACGAAGCGTGTGCGTCCGCGTCGGCGGGGTCAAAACCAATAGGCAGCACTAAGTATGTAGAACTGGCTGTAGAGGGCTTCTGGACGCGGGTTCGATTCCCGCCGTCTCCACCAAATCTAGGTAAACGCATTGCTGCGTTCACCTGAAACCGAAAACCCGCACATGCGCAATGCAAGGCGGGTTTTTTGTTGCCGGCAACATCAGCTTCAACGGGATGGAAGAATCAGACAAAAGGCGAAACGACTGCGGCACTCTGCTGTCACGGAAGCCTGCAGATCCGATCCACATGACGATACTTCATCGGCTTCAGGCCAGCGCCTTGATGTGGGCAGTGACGATCACGCTGATGATAGTGGACGATGCCGCCATGCTGGCCATGATGTTCTGCTGAGGGCAAGAACCCGGGCCAGACGTGGCCAGCGCATCAATGGTGATGCCATCCGTGGCCGCCGCCCCACCATCCGAAGTTGAATCCGAACGTCACGGGCGGTGCCGCATAGACCGGCGCAGGTTGGACATAGACGGGTGCCGGGCGGTAGTAATATCCCGGCGCCGGCTGGACGTACGCTTCCTGATACGCCGGAGGCGGCCCGTACACCGCGCAGCCTGCCAGTGCGCTCGATGCCGCGACAGCAATCGCAATTACCTTCAAAACGGATTTCATGACTTCACTCCTTTCCATACCAGTATAGAAACGGAAGAAATCCCTGCCGCAAGTTTTACCGGTCATTACAGGTTCGTACATCACCGATACAAACTGTAAAAATCGTCCACCGCCCCGTCAAAAAGGAATGGCGTCGTCTTCGAAATCGTAGCGCGCCTGGGCAGCCTGTCCAGGCTTGCGGCTTTCGGCGGTCGCCGGCGCTTCCTTTGCTTCTTCCGGGCCGTCGTGTTCCTCGGTGTGCTCACCGTCATGCGGGCGGGCACCTAGCATGCGCATGTCATCCGTAACGATTTCCACTGCCGTGCGTTCCACTTCGTCCCTGCCGGTCCATTTGCGCGTCTGCAGGCGGCCTTCGACATACACCAGCGAACCCTTCTTCAGGAATTCGCCGGCGATCTCGGCAAGCTTCCGGTACAGCACGATGCGATGCCATTCGGTGGCCTGCCTGCGCTCGCCGGATGACTTGTCTTTCCAGGTTTCCGTTGTCGCCAGGGCCAATTGCGTGACCGCGTCGCCTTGCGCGGTGACGCGGCGCTCCGGGTCGCGGCCGAGGTAGCCGATGAGCGTGACTTTGTTCAGTGTTGCCATTGCAATCTCCAGTCTGGAAACAGTCAATCAATCTCGAGGCGCACGGTCTGTTCGCTGTGCGCTCCCGGCACCGAGTGCCCTTCCTTCAGTGCGGCGGCGATGGCCCGCTTGTTCGGTGTGGGCGCGTGCCAGGTCAGGTATTCGGGCGCCAATGCCTGCGCGTTATCGACGACCACAGCCGGCGGATTCTTTTTCACCGCGAACGAGAACAGTGCCGTCGTCACCTTCTCGCGGCCCGACGTGCGCATCAGGTCGAGTATCAGCCTGCGTGCGCGTTCTGCTGCCCGGTCCAGCGATGCATGGCGCGCTTCGAGTTGCGCAATGGTGCGCTCCACACCGTGCTTCGCCGATTCGATGTTGCGTACTATTTTCGCCAGGTTCTCCAGGCGTTCGTCGAGCGGCTCGGAGATGCTCTCCAGGGTGTCGGCGACCACCTGTTCATCGTCGTGCCGCTCGGCCAGCAGTTCCGCGAGCTGGCGGTATTGCGCTGCCAGCTCGAAGGCTTCGAAGATCGGGTTCATGCAGCCATCCCGTATGCGGAGTCGTTACGCACTTCCAGCAGTGCCTTGCGCTGGTCCTTGAGCGCAGTCAGTTCGGCAAGCGCATCAGTGTCGGGCAGCGAATTTGCAACCCGGTAGGCGACCGCAAAAGCGCGATACAGGCCGTCGAGCGAATCGGCGCGATTGATTGCATCCTTCATCGCCGTCTTCTGGTCGCTCGACATCACGTTCTGCTGACGTGCGCTCTCCGCGCCGGCGTTGAGCCAGGCAGCGAGCCTGCGTCCGGTTTCCGCATCCGGGCGGAAGATCTCGCCGTCGAACAGGCGTGTGCGGTCCTTGCCTGCATAGGCCATGTGCTGCCCGTCGAGCTCGAAGAAGGTGGTGAACTCGTATTCGATGCCGTCGCGCATGATGGGCGCGAGGCCGATCTTGCGCACGACCTGCTTGCCGGTGCGCTCGTCCTTCTCCTGCACGTATTCGGTCTTGGCGCGCATGGTGGCGATGATGTGGCAACGGCTTTGCAGCAAGGCTTCCACCAGCGCGTTGTGCTCCGGCGTCACTTGCCGCCACGCCTGCCAGCTGTTGCCGGACTTGTCGGCGATCTTGCCCTGGCGGTCGAGCGAGCCGCCCTCGCCGCTCCAGGCATGGGTCAGGCTATCGATGATGATGGTCGACACGCCGATATCTTCCAGCGCATGGATCGCCTCGATGTACCGCGCCGGCGTGTACGGCGGCGTCAGCGACAGGACGTCATACCCTTCCGGCAGCAAGTCGGCGTACAGATCGCCGCTGCCATGCTCGGTGTCGATCATGCCGATGCGTCCGCCCAGCCCGCTTGCAATCTGCAGCGCCGAATAGGTCTTGCCGCTGCCGGCAGGGCCGGACATACCCAGGCGAAGTTTGGCGCGCCGCTTTGTTGCACGATGAATTTCAAATGTAGCCATGGTGACTAACTTCCTTTCACGTTCCTCGGTTTCGTACTGCTCCTGGCGACCAACCTCTTCCTGCCACTGCAAGCCGCCATCGTCCATTTCAATCTGGCAATCCATTCAATGGTTCCAATATCGAAGTGCGGCGCCCATACCACCATTTTGGTAGCTGTTATGAGGAGACGCCTGCGCCGCCAGCATTCTCCCCACCTCCGTTAATGCAGTTTCTTGATGTCTGCCGCGTGCCCGATCACGATCAGGTTTTCTTCGTCCGTTTCTGCCGCGCCGAGCAACTGTTCCGCGTGGTTTGCCGACAAACGGCCAAGCGCAACGGCTTCGTGCAGGACGCGCTCGCGCCCGGTCACGTCGCGGCCAAGCGACGGTATCCAGCGCACCGGCTCCCGGCGCAGGCGTGCATCCAGCACCAGCTTCACATAGGCATCGCGAAACGCCGCCTGCGCTGCAGACAACTCGCCATCCTCCAGCAACGGCAGGACGACACCCCATGCATGTGCGACTTCCTCGGTCCATACCACCGACGCCTGTTCATCCAGGGGCACCATCGCCCACGCTTCCTCCGGCGCAGGCCGGCCGTCTTCAAGACGCAGGATGATTTCGGCAACGCGCAGCGGCCCCTGCAATTCGAGCCGGCAGCGCGCCAGGGCCGCCATCAAGTCTTCCTCGGAGAAACCCGCCAGATCGTCGATCAGCATTTCGGCGGCGGCGCGCGACAGCACCTGCCCGCACACTTCCGCGGTCAGCGTGATCGCATCCACCAGTTCCCAGTAACCGATCTCGCGGCGCGGATTGTTCGACGCAGCGCGTTCCTTCCACTGCGGATAATGAATCTTGGTCTTGCTCATGAAACTCGTTCTCGCTCTCATGCAATGCAGATGCAGGAACCGCGCTTCCTGAACTACTGTGCCGTCGGCCGCGCGGTGCCGGGCGCAAAAAACGACTGAAAAGGTTGCACAACATCACCCAAAAAGACGCTGCTGCGGTACACTCCTGCACTCGACAGACAGCAGACGGCCGCATGCGCCGCAGCGCCCTTCTGTGTAAAGGGAATCAACCGGAAAAAATCTGACAGCTACGTCAACAAGGCAGTGACCAGGGAGATTTCAAATTGGCGATGGATAGTGCGCAAATCAGACACAACAATTTTCAACGACTCTTCAACGACTTCATTCAACAGCACCCCCACTTGCCGCGCCGCGGCATGCTCAAGCTGTTCGCAGAGCATTTGAACCTGTCGGACCGCTACCTCAGCCATATCAAGTGCAACCGGAAAAACATCGGGAACAACGTTGCCCGGAACATCGAAGAACGGCTGGGCTTGCCGCGCGGCTGGATGGATCGGGAACACGACTTGGCAAAGACACCTGCTGACGAGAACGAAAAATTGTTCATCGACATGGCGCTGGCGCTGTTTCGATCCCAGCAGGCGGAAGCACGCGAGCTCATGCTGACGCTGTTGCGCCAACGCCTTGAGGCTTCATCCCCGGAACCGGCATCCTTGGAAAACACGACCCAATAAGCTTTCCGCTCAAGCGACTGGAGATGCTCTTCCCTCGCTCAAATACTGTATATGCGTACAGTATATTGAAGATGGCAGGCTATTGCAATACTTATTTGGTCGCTTTTTAAGAAAAAATCCCATTCCAAAGAATCCGCTTCGCAATCGCAACTTATTGAAAATAAATAACATTTCAACGACGAAATGGAGTTTGCACGACCACGTCGGAATACTACCTAGATGGTCTTGAACAGGGAATTTTCAAGCGGAATCTGCCATTTTTTTAGGCACACCAAAGGCTGGCTTGAGCCTTCGAATGGTTAATCCGGCAAGGAGGATGCGGCAGCGAAAACCAGGTCGCGCCGCAGGCATGGGGAAGATCAGGCTGTCTCGAGAATCAGCGCGATGATGTCCGCGCCGTAGGTTTCCAGCTTGCGCTCGCCAACGCCCGAAACGCCGGCAAGTTCGTCCAGCGATTCCGGCTTGCGCCGGGCGATTTCGCGCATCGTTGCATCGTGGAAGATGACGTATGCCGGCACGTTGTGCTTGCGCGCCGTTTCCACGCGCCACCAGCGCAACTTCTCGAAGATCGCCTGCTCTTCCGGCGAGAGCCCGGCTTCGACGAGGTCTTTCTTCCTGCTCGCTTCACGCTTCTGCTTCACCGGCTTCTGATAATGCCGCAGTTCGACCTTGCGTTCGCCGCGCAGCACCGGACGCGCTTCCTCGGTGAGCTTGAGTGAACCATAGGCATCGTGATCGACCACCACCAACCCGAGCGCAATGGCCTGGCGCAAGATTGCGCGCCATTCGGCATCAGCCGTGTCACCGCCGATGCCGAAGGTCGACACGTTCTCGTGACGCCATTGCTTCACCTTGTCGGTCTCCGTGCCGCGCAGCACGTCGATGACATGACCCGCACCGAAACGCTGGTCGACACGGTAGATGGTCGAGAGCAGCTTCTGCACCTGCACCGTACCGTCAAAGGCTTGCGGCGGGTTCAGGCAGATGTCGCAGTTGCCACAGGGACCGGAGTCCTGGCCGAAGTATTTCAACAGGCGCACGCGGCGGCAACCCATGGTTTCGCACAGGCCGAGCATGGCATCGAGCTTGGCAGTCTGGATGCGTTTGAAAGTTTCGTCGGCCTCGGACTCGTCAATCAGGCGACGCTGCTGCACCACGTCCTGCAATCCGTAAGCCATCCAGGCATCGGCAGGCAAACCGTCGCGACCTGCGCGGCCGGTTTCCTGGTAATAACCTTCGATGCTCTTGGGCAGGTCAAGATGGCAGACGAAGCGCACATCGGGCTTGTCGATACCCATGCCGAACGCAATGGTCGCGACCATGACGATCGATTCCTCGCGCAAGAAGCGCGACTGGTTCGCCGCGCGCGTAACGTGATCCATGCCGGCGTGATAAGGCAAAGCCGCGACTCCCTGCGCATTGAGAAAGTCGGCCGTCTCTTCCACCTTCTTGCGCGACAGGCAATAGACGATGCCGGCATCGCCCGGATGCTCGTCGCGGATGAAGTCGAGCAACTGCTTGCGGCCGTTGCCCTTTTCGACGATTTGGTAGCGGATGTTGGGGCGGTCGAAGGACGAAACGAATTGCCTTGCCTCGTCCAGCTGCAGACGGTGCGCAATCTCGTTGCGCGTCTGCGGATCGGCGGTCGCGGTGAGCGCGACGCGCGGCACGTTCGGATAGCGTTCGTGCAACACCGAAAGACGAATGTATTCCGGCCGGAAATCGTGTCCCCATTGCGAGACGCAGTGAGCTTCGTCGATGGCGAAAAGCGCAATGCGGGAATTGTCGAGCAGATCGAGGCAACGTTGCGTAAGCAGGCGTTCGGGCGCGACGTAAAGCAGGTCCAGTTCGCCATTGCGCACCTGGCGCTCGGTGCGCATCGCTTCCTCGAAGCTCTGCGTGGAGTTGAGGAAAGCCGCGCGCACACCGACCTCGGCGAGCGCATCGACCTGGTCCTGCATCAGCGCGATCAGCGGCGAGACGACAACGCCCACGCCATCGCGCACCAGCGAGGGAATCTGGTAGCAGAGCGACTTGCCGCCGCCGGTAGGCATGAGCACCAGCGCGTCGCCGCCGCGCGCGACGTGGCCGACAATGTCGGCCTGCTGGCCGCGGAAGCTGGGATAACCGAAGACGGTTTGAAGGACGTGAAGCGCCTTGCTGTCGATCTGTTCAGACATCCGGGTATTTTAATCAACCCATGCGACGGCACCGGTAAATGCGGTGGCGAGAATGATCACGCCGAACACGATGCGGTACCAGGCGAAGGCCATGAAGTTGTGCGAACTGATGTAACGCAGCAGCCAGCGCACGCACAGGAACGCCGAGATGAAAGCGGCAATGGTGCCGACGGAAAACAGCGGCAGGTCGCCGGCGGATAGCAGCGCGCGCTCCTTGTACAGCGAATAGATGGTGGCGGCGAACAGCGTCGGAATGGCGAGGAAGAAGGAGAACTCGGTGGCTGCCTTGCGCGACAGGCCGAACAGCATGCCGCCCATGATGGTGGCGCCGGAACGGCTGGTGCCGGGGATGAGCGCGAAGGCCTGCGCGCAGCCGACCTTGAACGCATCGAGCGGCGTCATGTCGTCGACGGAATGGACGCGCACTTTGAGCATTGGATTGTTCT